>JBBQVN010000001.1:0-101418 GCA_038211475.1 Terriglobales bacterium
TTCGCGCTGAGAGCCCGTCGTGACCGACGCCAATCCTGATATCGCGTCAACGCTGTTTGTCTTGCCGACAGACGCGAAGCTTCTGCCGGTATCCGAACTCTCGGCACGGTTACGTGCGGAGATCGGACCAATTGAGAACGGCCACTCAGTCATCACTCGCCCGGGATTTCGGATTACCTCGCGGCTGATCCCGGGGCCACTCGCCGAGTTACTCAACGAGCTTCGCACGCCGAGCCTGCTCACGGATGCTGTCCTGAGGTTTGCCCGTGGCCACGACCAGGATCCCCAGGCAATGCTCGATCTAGCATTCGATGCCCTGGCCAACCTTGTTGAGGCTCGTATTCTGGTCCCTCAGCTGTCCCCTGATGCGGCGGCGCCGGTGCCGAGCCTCGGTGCCGGACAGGAGTTTGCAGGCTTCGAGATCGATGCCTTGGTGCGCTCGCTTGAGGATTCAGAAGTTTATCGAGCACGTGGAGGAAGCGGTACATTCGCAGCATTGAAAATTAGTCGCGACGATCGCCCCGCCATCGTGGCCATGCTCAGGAATGAAGCCCGTTTTCTTCAGCGCCTCGGTGGAATCGATGCTCCAAACCTGCTGGAGTACGGGACAAAGCGCGGACGAACTTATGTCGCCATGGAATGGTGCGAAGGCGTTTCAATTGCGGTCGCCGCGCAACAGGCGCGGGCCGCCCGCGACCGGCACCGATTACATGCCCTCGTGAGCAGAATGCTCCACGCCTACGGCCGACTTCACGAAAATGGCATACTGCACGGAGACATTCACCCCGGGAATTGCCTGGTGCTTAATGACGGCAGTATCGTCATTCTTGATTTCGGCGCTGCACGGGCGATTGACACCGCTGGCGGTGCAGTCGATCCGGCGCGCGCTGGCGTTCCACAGTTCCACGATCCCTTCATGGCAAGCGCGCTAGTCGCGGGCCAGTTGCCGCCGGCGGCGACCGCAGAATCGGAACAATATGCAATCGCGGTCCTTGCCTATTTGCTGTTGACAGGGCTGCACCCGATCGAAGCACCCGCTGTTCAGGATGAGATGCTGCGTCGCATTGTCCGACGATCCCCCCTACCCTTCGCGACACGCGGCATCGCCTCCTGGCCTGATGTCGAAGCAGTGGTCGTGCGAGGCCTGGCAAAACAACCGAGCCAGCGTTTTCCCGAAGTCGCGTGCCTAGCACGGGCATTTGCTTCCGCCAACATGCCCCCAGATGTGCCGCTGCACTGGCCCGGCGCTGCCCAATGTGCATTCGATAGCGCCGTCGAGGCTGTGCGCAGCCTGTTGCCGCCAACGGCCGAGCTCCCGCTCGATTACGCCTGGTTCGGCTTGCGCGCCGCCTTTGTGATGGACGACGCCGAGCTACTGGCTGCCGCCGACACCATCGTTAGCTGCGCCGGACCGAGCTGGGCTGCACAGTCGGTCGCGGCGCACTTGGCTACGGCGCGCTCTGATAGCCGGATGGAGAGCAAGGCAATCACAGGGTTTCTAGCCGCTGCCAGGCTGCTACCGGATGGGCCACAGGCTGCCGCGGCAATCCTAGCGGCGGGGAGCGTCATTGGGGGAACACCATTTCGCACTGCCGATTCCGCAGCGCTTGCTGGCTGGGCTGCGGAGCGCCTTGATCGACTCGTGCACGCCACTTCGCAGGGCGAATCTCATTCATTCGCTTCAGAGCGATTGCTGGCTTATCTCGAACTATCGCTCGGGAAGACAGGGGCTGCGAGCATGCGCGCTGACTTGCCGGCGCGCCTTCTGGCGATGAGGGAGATCCACGCCTCCGACGTGTGGCTTTGGTCATTGGCGTATGACGTTTTTGCCGATGACCAATTCAGGGCGCTGGCGCTCGCAGCAAGGCTCCCGAGCGGGCCGCTCTGGCGGGGGTTTTCCCTGCTCAGGCTTCATCAGTTGACCGGTGATGCGCGCTGGGTCATCAGTGCGAATCGCATCTTGGCAAGGGCACCCTGTGACGGGCTTCCAGGACGGCACATCGCGCTCCTCATGGCAGAGCTGAAGGCGCCCGAGAGAGCAATCTTTCCTCCCTTCCTGCTGCACCCGGTTCTAACCGCCTCCGGCGCTGGGCAATTCGATATGTCAGGGTTGATGCCGCAGGACTAATTCAAGTTCCGGCAAGGCGATCCACAGCTAGAGATGCCTCTGTGCCTCATCAAAACCTCGCGTGCTGCATCTGAGAAGTCGTTCGGGATCGGGCAGACTACTCGATTTTATCTGGAATCGTCGGACAAGAGAGTATCCAGAAGTGATTCAAAGGCCTGAGTCGAGGCGCACGCTTGCCGTAGAAGAGCCATGGATCGACGCGTCCACCTTGCCGAGTGGGACTACGCGGCGAGGTCGTAGCGGTGATACAGTCCGCCGAGACGTGGTTGGGATTGAATCTGGTTTCCAATCCACCCAAGAGTGCGACCCTTGATTTGGAAATTAAGCAAGCAATATTCCCTTTTGGGCAGCTTGCCCGTCCTAGCGTGATTTCGGCACTGGAGGGTTGCTCCGAACAAGCCCCGTGTTTGCCGGCTTGGATATCGGCCATGAGCTGCTTGAGTGCAGGGCGCTCCAGGTTGCCACCCGGAGAAGCCGCCGTCGTCGTAGCGAGTAGGGATACGCTGCCAGCCCTCATGCTGCTGGCTCTTGATGTAGGCTTCGCAGGCCTCGCGCTGGGCGTCGAGCGAGTTGAACGACTGCTCCAGCCCTTCCTCGGACGACTTGCGGGTGTAGATGGCGCAGCGAATCCGGTGGCTCATGCGGCTATCCTGCTGGCCTTGCGCTTCAAGCCAAAGAAGGCTGGGCCCGAACACTGGGAGCCGGGGATGACTTTCGCGATCTCGGTCAGGCTGCGGTAGGGTGAACCTTCATACTCGAAGCCCGATTCGAGCACGGTCACCTCGTGGAGCTTGCCGCGATACTCGCGGACGTAGCGGGTGCCGGTCTTCGGGTGAAAGTTTGTTTGAAGTGCCTTGGCACCACCAAGATGCTCAGACGCCAACTCGCGCAACCGGCGCGCGGTAGCCTCTTTCACTCCGCCGAAGGCTTTCTCCTCGATGCGATAGGCGAGGATGGGGATCAGCGTTTCACGGCGCAAAGCATGGCTCGGCGCCTGTCCAAACAGATCTCGCCAGAGCTGGCGCAACCCCCGGCGCTCCCTGGTGGGCACCTCTGTCAGCAACTGGGCGACTGCCTGTTTCTTGCTTGGCTTTAGCTTCCTGATCTTGGTTTTGTTCATGGACCCAACACCTCCTGCGGGCATGTCCATTGCCGCTCTGTTTGGCCAAAGAGTCAAGCGATTTGTCGATGAAACGGGCGAGTCATTCGCAAGGCCAGAAGTTCCTGCCGAAGGGCGATCGTTTCAAGGACCAAAACCAACGAGAATCCAGCCGAAGAGATGTCGCAGGCCAGAATCATGCTGCAGTCCTATCGGAAACCCTACGTCAAGTCATTAGCTTTTGCAAGTGCGAGAGTTTTGACGCGGCACAGCATGGCAGTTGTAACGAGGGCTGCGGGGACAACGAGGTGAAAGTGCGAATACCCCATCCAGGGGCCACGGGTTTCGGCCTGACCGAGAACGTCTATGTTTATGGCGACGACGAGGACGAACAAAACCAACAAAATTGGACCCAAAGTGGTTCCTGACGGCATCCTGCTCACATTCTCGGTGGCGGCTGGAGCGGAGGCCTGCGCCCCCTGCAAGGCGGCGCGTTTAGGCCGGAGCGGAAGACGCCATCCTCCCCGGCGCATGTTTGGTGCAGTCCGTGGGTGGGGATTAGGAGCCGGGGGCTGGGGAGCGCTTGCGTTTGCTCCGTTTGAGGCGGTAGGCCTCGCCGTTCATCTCCAGGATGGGGACGTGATGGGTGGAGCGCGCCGGTCAGCCGCTCCCAGCCCAGCACCTCGTTCCACTCCTGAAACGGTAGATTGCTGGTCACCAGGGTTGCGCCCCGCTCGTAGCGTTGGCTGAAGACTTCGAACAGGTCTTGGACAACTCCGCCATTTGCTCTCCTAAGCGAACCCCCGGCAGGTTCGCCGGGGGCACCCAATCATGCACTTAGCGGCGCTTGTCGTTCTGGGATTTGTCAGTCTTTCCGCCATCCTTGGTTTGCTGCTGGTTCGAAGTCCGCTCATTTGCCATGGTTCGCTCCTGTAGAGTTGAATTACGTTTGCCTGCGCACGTCGCAGACTGTGCACCTTCGTCAGCTTTAGTTGCAGGAAGCCGCCGAGAGGTGGCCCCGGCCCGGACCAAATTCTTCCGGTCCGGCCAAACGGCGGGAGCTACCGTCGCGGCCCAGTCGGATCCGCACCGCTTTGGGTGCATTTGTGGTAATGACGAGGGACAGGCATCTACGTTCGGGCTTTATGTGAAATACCCTGCGCACTGGATTGGCTCCCGTGCCGTGGGGTTCCTCGCCTGAAATTGGGTGGGAAACTGCGTAGCGCAGTAAACTGAGCAATTTTGGATCCTGGATTCCGACTGCGTTGCTTGCATGGCGGTGCCGTCGATGGCCGCCGTTTGTTCGCCCCCACATCTTGTGGCTTGTTTGCGCCCGCACGATGGACTAGAACTGCTTTGCCGGGTGCAAACCTTGACCTAGCCTCCGCCGCCCTGCGAAAACCCGCCTTGCGATAACGGGCCGGTTTCGGGGAGAGGCGGCGGCCGGAGAGGCTCGCTCGCAAAAGGGTTTTCACCGGGCAAACTTAGACTCGCGTGAAACAGGGTTTCGGGAGTGTCATTCGGATCTGCGAGTCGGAGACCTTGGTGAACGACGTGGCGGCAAGGCCGTTGAACGTCACTGCGGTGGTCTGGGTAAGGCCGGTCCCGTTGATTGTTACCAGTGTGCCAACTGGATTACGGCGTCTACAACCACAAAACTCCGGGGGGCAATATCGCGCTTCTTTTGGGGAACGGCGACGGAACGTTTCGCCTCGTCTCCCACGCCGCCTTTCTGCGAGGCTATGGAGATGACAATGGCCATGTCCCAGCCATAAAGAAATCAGGGGAAAGTGCAATCGGGAAATGCGGGAAGGACGTTTTCGTTATTTCGTTATTTCAGGACAAGCACGACGTTATTTATGAGGCTCGAAATAGCCTCTTCGGCCTCTGGTGCGGCTATGATCACAATTGATGGATGCGCCGCCATGTTGCGCTTGGTGAGTTGGATTTCGAGAATCTTTTTTGTGTTGTCGGACCGAAAAAGCCCTGCTGTGCCGCAGATGTCGAGAGTTTCGGATTCCTTGAGATCTTCAAAATCCTCGCGCTGAGCAATTTTGATGTTGGCAGCTTTCCTGGCGCGAACGCGCCCTTCGATTTTGGACTGAAACGCAGCCAAACGGCCAGCGTCCTTGAGAATCCAGTTCAGCAGGTGGTCATAAGCCAGATTCCACATCATGACTATAGCGGCGCGGAAGGCGCGGCTGTGATAACAGGTGATGGCCTCCGAGAGGAAGAGCCTTTCTGCGTCATCGGAGACTTGGCCCGGGAGTTCTTTCAGAAGTTTTGACAGTGCGATGGTCGTCTCGTGCTGGCCGTATTTTGCGTCGAGCTTTGCGCGAATGCTGTGCTCAAGCTGATAGCCGTCCCTATTTTGCAATAGAACTCGGGGCTTGCGCTCGACCAAACGTTTGAAAAGCAGGCTGAGATTGGGTTCCTCCAGGCTGAGTGAGTCATAGCAGGAACGTATGCCCGCCTGATGAAACCAGGGCATGTCCCTATGGGCGTGCAGATACCCGCCGAAATGAATGATCTGATCGGGCTGGGAAAGCTTGGGAATTCCGGCAATGCGCGCGAATTCGGCCAGTTCCATTCGAGCGGCTAGTCCTCCGCCTTTTTGAGCTGCTCCTCGCCTATAGGCGTGATGGAATATTCACCCGGATTGACCCGGCGCATAAGGTCGCGCTTTACTGCCTGGCGAAACGCGGCGTCCCAATCGGAAATGCCGACGGGCCAGCTCGCGGTTCGGAAAAGCGTGTAAACCTTATCGGTGTTTATTGTCGGGCTAATGCCGTTATCGCGTAGCCAGATTGCTGCAAGAAGGTAGCGCTTGGTCTGACTCTTTGGGGCTTTTTCCTCAGCAAACTGCTTAAATGGGGTGCCGTTACTGCCATTGACGTCGAGATCCGCCAGATACTTGGGCAGCGGCAATTTTGCGCGGGGTTTCGGCTGCCGGGGTGCGACGGGCGTCTCTTCCGTCTCGGCTTCCTCGTATTCACCTTCGACCGGCTGCGCTTCCAACTCATCAAGCTCAGGCTGGTCGCCGTTGGTATTGGCGGGAAGCGTCTGCGTGGGAGCGGCACGCAAAGCCGGGCGCATCGGAACCACCGTAGGTTTCAGCGCGCTTGTGATGGCCTGGGTCAACTCCGACAGGTTGCCGTCGCTGTATCGGCCTCAACCAGGACGAAGCGGATTTTGTTCGAGCGGGTGGCGTTCTCACTCGGTTTCTTGGGTGCCATGACTCTAGATTATACGCCTGTCAAAAGCGGTATGTTCGCAAAAGTTTCGCCTGTGGGCAGTCTGCCCCAGAACGTTACGTTAAACCCCCGTGCCAGCGGAACACTCCATACCGGCAAAAGTCATCACGCTGGGACACACCCCTCGGTATTGCTTGGAACGCACCGAAGCGGTGCAAATCCAACTGAGCTTCCCTCGGATCAATCCGGCGCTTGGCTCGGTTCTGAGTTTTCAGATTCACTGGATTCTTCACACCACGAGAATCAAATCAGGCGCGACGCTGCCACAGCGAGCTCCGAAAACTTGGTGTATCTGATGCCGATCAGGTAGCTCGATCGTAGCGGTCGTGTAATCCTCCAACTCGTAGCAACGCACTAACGCAGGCTGGGCTGGTGAATGAACTGGTCGAAGCCAAACACAAACTGCAACTGCGAAGAGTGATGGCGCTGGAGTCGCTACGATCTGATCGCCATTGACGAAGTCGGTTATGTGCCGATGGCCGAGGTCGGCGCCGAGTTCCTGTTCCAGGTCGTGGCCGAGCGAGCGGAAAAGGCCGGCGGTGGCGCTGACCACGAACCTCCCATTTTCCGAATGGACGCAGGTCATTCCCAACGCGCGACTGTGCAAAGCGTTGCTGGATTGAATCACCGATCGCGCCCACATTCTGGAGACCGGCACGGAAACCTACCGTTTCCGCCGCGCCGCGCGGTCCCGCCACGTTGTAGTTTCCTCGATTTCGTCGGCAACCTGCCGCAGGATGAATAACTTGCAGTTCGGCTGTGACGGCAGCAATGGTGATGAAAGCGTTTATGCCCTCGACTTGAGGCTAGGTCCCATCCTATTGCAACTTCGGCGCCCAGGCGCAGATTCTCGGCCATGGTTTCACAGTAACAACCAGCGTCACATTCTACGGCGCGCGGCACCGTTCAGCGTCGTTTCTGACACCTACCTGACCGCGGTGGTTCCGTGGCCGTCACCACCCCCACCCAAACCCTCATCAGCAACGTTAAATTCCGCGTCACCAACTAAGCTACTTTAAGTCACCGGTTGGGCCCACTCATTCGCTTCTTGAATGAGTGGGGTCCCCGGACGCATCTCGCGCCTCCGCATCCAGCGCCTCCGGATCCGTGGCCTGGGACCCAGAGTTTGATGGGGAGTTCGGAACCCTGGCCCGAGCCGATGTCGATGATTGGGGGAGCGCATTCCACCACGTTGCTCTACAACGACATCTGGGTGCAGACAGGCGCAACCGGTACTACGAGCTTGAGTTGGTTCCTGCCTCTACCCCCCACCACTCGTCCAAACCCTCGCTATGTCCACACCGGCGCCTACGACCCCACGACCAATGAGCTGCTGGTATTCGGCGGCAACGAGTTGTTCCAAGGCTGCAGTAACGATTATCGGCCTTGCCGTCCCCATTGAAGTCCCCCACCGCCACCGAGTAGGGTTGAGTTCCTGTCGCGTAGTCCACATGCGTCTGAAACAGATTTTTGTCACTAACGGTGTGCGCTGTGACCCGCGGCCTGCTGTGCGCGAGAACAGGTGGCCGGTTGTCCAACAACGTCATGATCGGCAGAGCGGTCATTGCGACTAGAATTGCGCGTCCGAGTTTCATTGTCATCCTTGCTTTCCGCAAGCGTTGCTTACGAACATGGTGCTTTCGATGTGGACCCAAGACCGTTGGTCTTGAGAATGGTCCTCCGAATCCGCGGGACGTCGCTCCAGCGACTGTCGGATTCAGTTCATCACCACTCCAACACCTCTATATGTGACCGGGGTCACAGGATGATGTGACAAACCGTCTGCGCTCGGGGCATCACCAGCCTGACTCAATCCCTGTCACTTACTCCTACCCACCATGTTCCGGCACTGCTCACCGATTCCTGCGCATACCTCCGGCGAGTCATTCTGAGGACGGTTCACCAAACTACTCACCGCGTACCCCTTCATCACTCCCGCATCCAGAGGCGCCAGCAATACACCAGCCGCGCCGCCTCAACATCCTGAGAGGGTGAAAGAATCTGGTTGCAGTTATGGGGTGACATTATCTTGGAGCATCTACGCAGCCAAGATCTTGTTGACATCCCCATCCAGTCTGTTGCCTAATTAGGGCTACAACCTAACGCTGCATTTTTTGGTTCTGCGCTGTGGCATCGCCGAGAGTCCGTGCTGCCTCGCAGTCCGCTTCGAAGTAACCTTCGAAGTTAAAAAATGCCGCAAAGAGCTCTGGGCGTCGTGCTCGCGCCATGTAGATGACGAGCATCCAACTTCTCGTTAGGGCCGTGCTTCGTTTTATCCCAAACACCAGCCAACAACCAGACGCTTCCAACACTTTTCCCTGGGCTCCCCAGCGGAAGAGAAAGGCCTTCATGGCCGAACTGCGAGTCCCCAAGACTACGCCCCGAGAAGCAAAGTAGCTTAATAGAACGGGATGAAGCTCGACGCGCGATGCACCCCATTTGTCGCGAGCAGGGACACGTGTCCCGGAATAGGTGTTTCCCGGCACCATTGAGAGAGAAGGGAAGTTAGGGCGTCCGTCCTTCCCTAGGGCTTTTGGGGGTGAGGGCTTGGGCTCGCTCGCGGCCAGACTCAGTTCAGAGTTGAGCACGGAAATCTACGAGAAGGCTGCCACATGGCGGCCTTTTTACTGCTAAAAACCTTAACCTGCTCACCTCTTGGGGGTGCGCGGCGAAGCACGCAACGACAGGCTGCCGAATCTTGGCGGCCTTTTTGTTCCCGAAACACATCCCTGTTTCTATCACGAATACAACCATGACCACAGTCAACCTCGCATCACGCGCGGAGTCAAGGTCTCGCGCGAACATTGCCTAAGGGCTCAAGGGGAGAGGACAAACTCTCCCTTGAGAAGTCCCGGACGCTTCTTGAACCGGGATCGAATCTGAGCGACGCGCAACTGGAGCGACTGCTAGAGCTAATGAAGCCTCTAGCAGCCGTGCTAATAGACGGCTACCTTAAGAGTCGCTCCAGTGCTGCGGCAGGGATCACGCGCAGCGAAATTGTGCCGCAAGGCGGCAACGACGCTGAAGAAAGGGCGGCCATCATGGAGTACGAAGGCAACATGAGCCGCGCCGAAGCAGACCAAGCCTCGGGCCTAGTCGCAAGCTTCCACAGGCGTGCCTCCGCACGGATTCGGTAATACTTCTATCGTTCCTTCCCTCGGTGAGTTATGCTTCACCGTAGCACCAGCCTGAGGTGTGTCCAGATGAATGCCGTGATCTATTGCAGAGTTTCAACGACAGAGCAGACGAAGAACTTAAGCCTACCGACACAAGAAGCTCGGTGCGTTCAGTACTGCAAGGACCAAGGCTGGTCGGTGGTTCGCATTTTCAGGGACGAAGGAAAGTCCGCGAAGACGGCCGACCGCGCCGAGTTTCAAGCAATGATTCGCTTTTGCGGGATTAAGAAAAATGCCGTGAGCTTCGTGATTGTCAACGATCTCAGCCGTTTCTCGCGAGACCTCGCTGATCAGTGCGCGGTAATCGGCCAACTTGAACGCAGCGGAGCTTCGCTTCGTTCAGTATCGGAAAGCATTGACAGCACTGCCGCGGGAAAGCTGATGCAGAACATCTACGGCGCATTCAACCAGTTTGATAACGACCGGAAGGCGGAGCGAACGAGGCTGGGCATGGAGAAATCCGCAGCTATGGGGCGCTTCCCCTTCGGAGCCCCGCTCGGTTATTGGAATTTGAGGAGCGAGCAGCGAGAAGGCTCTGGAAACCTAATACAGGATGCTGACCGCGCTCCGATCATTCGAAAGGCGTTTGAGCTTTTCGCGATGGGCACCCAAACCAAGCGCAACGTGCTGCGTCAGATCACGGCGCTCGGACTGACTACCAAAGCTGGCAAGCCACTCTCCGCCCAGACACTTCACAACCTCCTCAAGAATCCTATCTATGCAGGTTGGGTGGTGATTCCCTCATGGGGAGTTAAGCAACAGGGATCGTTCGAGCCAATAGTCAGCGACGAACTATTTCAGAAGGTGCAAGACATTCTGGAGGGGCGGCGCGTAATAGTCACCGCCCACCAACGAAACCACCCCGACTTCCCGCTTCGCGTCTTCGTGAGGTGCGCGACATGTGGAACCGGAATCACCGGTGCGTGGGCTAAAGGCAAAGGGGGACGCTATCCCTACTACTGGTGCCGCAAGAGTTCCTGCCGAGCGGTGCGAGCCAAACGAGACGAATTGGAGCGTCAGTTCGTCAGTTTACTGGAGCGCCTCGCACCCGAGAACCGCTACGTTCGGTTATTCCAAGAGGTCGTTAGGCAGACTTGGAACGAGAAACAAGCGGACGCTCGCGCTCAGTTGACGGTTTCGAAGCGGAGGGTCAGCGAACTAGCGGGCCGCAAGAACCGACTCGTTGATCTCCTCGTGGAAGGCAAACTGAGCCAACAGGACTACGACGACCGCCTCCGGCAACTCCGAGAGGAAATCGCCTCAGCCGAAGACGCGCTGCGCGAAGCCGACCTGGGTAGTCTCGATGTGGAAGCGGTTCTGGAGTTCGCTGACCGGCTGGTCAAGAAGCCAAAGCAGCTATGGCTGAACTCGGACTTGGACCAGAAACAGCGACTCCAGTCGCTATTCTTCCCCGAAGGTTTGAGTTTCGCACAGGAGGGATTTTTAACCCCTTCAAGTGGTTCATTCTTCAATATGTTAGGGGCTTTTGCGGAAGAAAAATCAAACTTGGCGTCCCCGACGGGATTCGAACCCGTGTTATCGCCGTGAAAGGGCGGTGTCCTAGGCCGGGCTAGACGACGGGGACAGCTCTGGGGCAGGTTTCGTGCTGCGACTTCTTCATCGTAACAAGCGGTTTCGTCGCGTGTCAAAAATCGGCAGCGGCAACTCTGCATCACCTCGCGCAACAAGGCCGACAGGAACTCCCCCGCCGCACCGCCACTCGAATACAATAGCGGACGAAGCACCTATATCTAAAAATGCCCGACCCCATCTATTTCAGCTTATGGTTTTCCAGCTTTGAGCAGGACGACGTCCTCCCTCGCACCATTTTGACCCTGCACCAGTTCCCTTTTTCCAAGTTGCGCCCCGGCGTCACCTATCTGGCCCTGCAGCCCATCTCCTGGAATGAACCCACGATCATGGAGCAGCGGTTCACTCCTGGACTGGATCCCGAGGCTGCAGTCGACGCAGCTTCCGAGCTTCTGCATGAGGATTATGCTTACGTATTCGAAGCTTACTGGGACCTCTGGACTCCAGGCGACAGCGAAGCTTGGGTTCTGCAACCCGCACTCGTCCGATTCATCGCCCAAGCAGCGGAGTTCGATGAAGGCACGGCAACCCAGACTGGCCACATTCTGATTGACCTCGGCCCCGAGAGCATCTTCTTGCAGGAAGGCGTCGCCCTCACTCCCGACGCCCAGGCCCGCGTCTGGTCCAATGTGCAGACCCTGGTCGAGTTCACCAAGCGCGTGGAAAAGAACAGCGGCGCCACCGCACGCTTGCTGTGGTCCGAGTCCGGCGAAGACCTAGCGCAAAAACTTATCGCTCGCCTGCAGAAGGTACAGTAGTTCTATGACCTCCAATCCCGTGCCCACCGCGATCTTGGGTCAGAAGTACGTCAGCCTCACCACATTTCGCAAAACCGGGGTTGGGGTGGCGACTCCGGTATGGTTCGGGGAGCAAGCCGGGAAGCTCTATGTGATGTCCCGCAGCGATTCCGGAAAGTCCAAGCGAGTGCGCAACAATCCGCAGGTGAAGCTGGCGGCTTGCACCATACGAGGCAAAGTGACGGGCCCCGAGTTCACCGCCCAGGCGCGCATCATGAACGCTGAGGAGTCCGCCCTGGGTCGCGATGCAGTTCGAGCCAAATATTGGCTGGCTCGAATTCCCTTCTTGTGGAGCAAAGACAACATTTATTTCGAAATCAGTTTTTGAACCACGACTCGACGACGTGCGGACGGCCGTCATTTACGCCCAATCCCCAGCCCTGCTACCATTCATTATTCAGGGCACCGACGGATTTAATCTGTACCACTCTTTCTTGGAGGCTGAATGGCAATCAAAGTAGGTATTAACGGATTTGGCCGCATCGGACGCAATGTCCTGCGCGCCTCGCTTAACGATAAGAACATCGACATCGTCGCAGTCAACGACCTTACCGACCCAAAGACCCTTGCGCACCTGCTCAAATACGACTCTATTCTCGGCAACTTGCCCCACACCATCAACGCCGGCGCAGACAGCATTTCTGTCGACGGCAAGATCATCAAAGTTTTCAAGGAGAAAGATCCGGCAGCTCTGCCCTGGGAGTCCGTCGGCGTTCAAGTCGTGCTCGAATCCACCGGGCACTTCACCAATGCCGATGACGCGAAGAAGCACATGCGCGGCACGGTCAAGAAGGTCATCATCTCGGCTCCGGCGAAGAATGAGGACATCACCATTGTGCTGGGCGTGAACGAGAAGAAATACGACCCCGCAAAGCACAACATTATTTCCAATGCTTCCTGCACCACCAATTGCCTGGCGCCCATCGCCAAGGTAGTCAACGACAATTTCAAAATTGTCAGCGGTACCATGACTACCATTCACTCCTACACCAACGACCAGGTGATTCTCGACTTCCCCCACAAAGATTTGAGGCGCGCTCGTGCGGCGGCCCTCTCCATGATTCCGACCTCCACTGGCGCGGCCAAAGCCCTCAAGCTCGTTATTCCCGAACTGGCCGGAAAGCTCGACGGTTTCGCCATGCGCGTCCCCACCCCCAACGTCTCAGTGGTGGATTTGGTGGTGTTTGTCGAAAAGAAGACCACCAAGGAAGAAGTGAACGCCGCCCTAAAAAGTGCGTCAGAAGCCGGACCACTGAAGGGATATCTGGGTTATGAAGAGAACGAACTGGTCTCCTCGGACTTCAAGGGCGACTCCCGGTCGTCGATCGTGGATGCCGGCATGACCCTAGTTGTCGCTGGCAACTGCGTGAAGGTCATTTCCTGGTACGACAACGAGTGGGGATACTCCTGCCGCGTGCGCGACCTGATCAACTATCTGGCCAGCAAAGGGTTGTAAAACTCTGACAAATTGCTGATTCCCGGCGGGAGTCTAACCAACTTCCGCCAGTTTGCCTGACTTGCTGTGGGAGCGTTTTTTTATGAAGCTTTCGATTCGCGATCTTGAACTGAATGACCATCGGCTTTTCATGCGGGTGGATTTCAACGTCCCCATGGAGGACGGCCGGGTGATGGACGATACCCGAATCCGTGAGACCCTCCCCACCATCGAGTACGCCTTGCGCCACGGAGCGCGACTGATTCTGGCTTCCCATCTGGGCCGTCCCGAGGGCAGACCCAATCCCAAGCTCAGCCTGAAGCCGGTCGCCGAACGCTTGCGCATGTTGCTGGATAAGGAACTCGCCCGCGGAGAGAATGTCGGCTTTTGTCCCAACTGCGTGGGACCGGACGCGGAGGAAATGGCCCTCAAGCTGGAAAAAGGCCAGACCTTGCTCCTGGAAAATCTCCGCTTTCATGCCGAAGAGGAAGCAGACGACGAGCATTTTTCCAAGCAACTCGCCAGGCTCGCCGATTTCTATGTAAATGACGCGTTTGGCACCGCGCATCGCTCCCACGCTTCAACCGTTGGCATGACGAAATTCATGACCAAGGCGGCGGCTGGACTGTTGATGGAAAAGGAGCTCAAGTATTTGGGCGGAGCCTTGCGGAACCCTGAGCGTCCCTTCGTCGCCATTCTGGGAGGCGCGAAAGTCAGTGACAAGATCGAAGTCATTCGCAACCTAATGTCCAAAGTGGACGCCATCATTATTGGCGGCGGCATGGCCTACACCTTCCTCAAGGCGCAAGGTCAGCAGATTGGCAAGTCGCTGGTCGAAGAGGACAAAGTCGACTTGGCCCGCCAACTGATTGCAGAAGCGAAGGCCAAGGGCATCCGCTTGCTGCTGCCGACTGACCATGTGGTCGCCGACCGAATCGAGCCCAACGCCCTCACTCACGTCATTGCACCCGGGCAACAGATTCCCCCCAACATGATGGCTCTCGACATTGGCCCCGCCACCATTGAGGAATTTGCCGAAGAAGTCTCCAGCGCACTAACCATTGTCTGGAATGGTCCCATGGGGGTCTTTGAAATGCCCGCCTTTTCCCGCGGAACCTTCAAGATTGCACACGCCGTCGCGGAGAATGCCGGCGCAACATCTATCGTCGGCGGTGGCGACTCCGTTTCAGCGGTGCGTCAGGCCGGCGTGGCCGATCAGATCACTCACATCTCCACCGGCGGCGGGGCCTCGCTCGAGTTTCTCGAAGGCAAGACCCTGCCCGGCGTCGAAGCTCTCACCGACAAGTAACTCATTCCCGAGGCCATCATGCGCAAGAAAGTCATCGCCGCCAATTGGAAGATGTACAAGACCCCTGCCCAAGCGCGTGAGTTTTTCCGCGCGTTCTTGCCGCTCCTCGCCAGCCACACTCGCGATGAAGTTGTCGTCTGCCCACCCTTCGTCGATCTGGGTGCCGCGGTTGAGGCGGCCCAAGGTTCCGGCGTCGCGGTCGGCGGACAGGATTTGCACTGGAAAGCCGAAGGCGCGTTCACTGGGGAGACCTCCGCCGCCATGTTGCTGGCCGTCGGCTGCACTCACGTCATCATCGGGCACTCCGAACGCCGACAGTATTTTGGTGAAACAGACGACACCGTCAACCTTAAACTCAAGTGCGCTCTCGAATCCGGTCTGGTTCCCATTGTCTGCGTCGGTGAAGTTCTGGAAGAGCGCGAAGCCGGCCTTACCGAGGAAGTTCTACGCCGCCAATGTCTGCGCGCATTTCATGCCCTCTCCGGGAAGAAAGCGGGAACTTTAATTGTCGCCTACGAGCCGGTGTGGGCGATTGGGACGGGTAAAACCGCAACGCCCCAGCTTGCTGCCGAGGCCCACGCCCTGATTCGCTCGGAAGCCGCCAAATCCCTAGGTCCGGACCTTGCCGACAATCTGCGCATTCTATATGGAGGCTCGGTGAAACAGGAAAATGCTGCAACCCTTATGGCAGAACCGGAAATTGATGGCGCACTGGTGGGTGGAGCCTCGCTTGATCCCAAGTCGTTCGCCGCGATCGTCAAATACTAGGACGCGATTCCAAGGCGTCGCCTACCTGAATCGCGTCCTTGCCACACCGCGGGCAGCGCTCTGCCGTCCCCCCGTCCCAGTTCTGCCGGCTCCTTTTGCTATAATCAGTTGTCCTCTTGCAACGTTTTTGCGCCCGTGCGGAAGTGGTGAAATGGCAGACACACCATCTTGAGGGGGTGGCGCCGAAAGGCATGGGGGTTCAAGTCCCCCCTTCCGCACCATTGAAACTTCCTCCGATAAGAGCGGTCGAAAGAGTCGGCATGCGGGCGTTGATGCGCCGACAGCGGTAAGTTCCAGTTAAAGTTTGGTGAGGAGTGGTTCGAAGTAACCAACAAATTCTATGATTATTCTGACAACGCTGATTCACGTCGTGGTTTGTTTGTTTCTGATCATCGTCGTGCTGCTGCAGAGCGGTAAAGCTGGCGATATTTCCGCCGCCTTCGGAGGCCAAGGCAGCCAGACCGCTTTCGGCTCTCGCGGCGCCGCCACCGCCCTGTCCCGCGCTACCACCTGGTCCGCCGTTTTATTTATGGTGACCTCTATCACGCTCTCTATCGTGGCATCGCGACGCAGCGGAATCAGCTCGGTGCTCTCCAACGTTCCTACTCAGTCCGCGCCGGCCAAGACCACGGTCCCGGCACAACCAACAACCCCATCTCAGAAGTAGCTTCCCTGGTAGCGCGGCCCCCCGAGGGCCGCGCACCGGGGCGATGTTAGCTCCATCGGTGCACTAGCGAAGTGGGATTGATCTAGTCGCCCGATTGCGGGGCCGTCCTACTTTATCCCCCCAGAAACGGATTTGTTTCTCTTTCTTGCCCGATCGTGGTTTTCTCGCCGTGCCCCGGCACCACCAGCGTGTCATCCGGCAGCGCCAATACTTCCCTCTGCAATGACGCCATGATCCTCTTGAACGATCCGCCCGGCAAATCCGTCCGCCCAATGCTGCCCGCAAACAGCGTATCGCCGGCGATCAGCAACTTCTGCGCCGCAAAATACAGGCAAACGCTGCCCTCCGTGTGACCCGGCGTGTGCAGCACACGCGCGCTCAGAGTCCCGGCGCGGACCTCGTCCAAATGACCGATGCTCTGATCGATTTCAACCTTGCCCGGGGCCGCCACCCCGATCCAGGAAGCCTGCACATCCAGCATCTTCAGCAACGCGTAGTCATTCTGGTTCAACAGGATGGGTGCGCCGGTCATGGCCCGCAGCTTCATGGCACCGCCCACATGGTCAATGTGCGCGTGTGTGATGACAATCTGCTTGACCTGCAGGTGGTGCTTGTTTACCAGCGCTATTACGTATGCAATGTCGTCGCCGGGGTCAATCACCATGGCCTCGCGCGAGGCCTCGTCGCCAATCACAGAGCAGTTACACTGCAACGGCCCTACGGGAAGAATCTCGTGAATCATGCGCTGATTCTATCAACTGCAGCGCGTCATTACTCCGTTCCAGCCCGCGCCATCCACTGATTGGAGCGCTGGTGCGCTGCTGATCCCGCTTCTCGCAGCTTTCCCCGCGCTCGCGCTAGCGACTCCTGCACCTCGGCGTGGCTACGGTCCGTGATGGCGGCGATGTCAGCAATCGAGAAGCCCTCCATTCCATAAAGCACGAATGCTTCCCGATCTCCCCGCTCTAGTCCCTCTAGGGCTGACTCCACCAGCGCCATCGCCTCATCCGACGAGGCCGCTTCCTCCGGCGTCGCCACTCGCCGGTCGGCAATAGTATCTTCTCTGGTCAGCGTCTCGTCCGGCTGGTGGAATTGCAACTCGGCCTCATCGCTCGCCGTCACATTCTGCCGCCGCGCACTGTCCTCCAGACGAACGGGATCGATCAATTCGCTACCGTGCTCAACCATTTCGTCCATCGCCTGCATCGCCAGACGGTACAGCCACGGTTCCAGTCCGAATTTCTCCGGCTTTTCCCCGTCACCCAGAGCCCGCGCGATGGCCTCATCCACCACCTCGTCGGCAGTGACCAGGTTCGTGACGGTCTCGTCTTGCGACCCGCGGAAAGCCAGCTCTCGTTCCACAAAGCGATTCAGCCGCACCAGGTTGGCATTCACCCATGAGCGCACGTCTTCCGGCGAAACCTCCGAGCCTGGCGTCGCCGCAACGCTGTGTTCGAATCCCGCGCCATTCTCCGGCAAGGGCTGCGCCGTCCCGCGCCACCGGCTCCACTTGTGCGCGGCCCGCAATCTGTCTTTGTGCTTCGTAGTTTGGTGACGCAAGTCTTCGAATGCACCCTTGATCGCCGACACCGCCTTGGCATCCGCGTGGTGTGCGGTGACCTGTCCCGAAGGCAATCGAAGATTGAGCGAAACCGAAATACCCAACTGATCCGCGCTTTGCTCCACCGTCCCCTTCAGGTGGACGAGTTCGGGCCGGAAGATCTGCAGCCTCTTCCCTAATTTTTCTATTTGTTGGTGGAGTTCTTTTTCGATGTCGGAGCTTTTGTGCACCTTGTAACTGACATGAACGTTCATGCAAGAGCCTCGGAATGCGGGAGTAGGTCCCGTGAAGCAATCTCGTTCCAAGCAAATTGTACACCTGCGCCGCAACCGGGGACGGTGACCGAAGTGCTCCTCATGCCGTCACTCAACCCAACGAAGGACACCGGAGGAAGAGCGCTGGAGTACCATGCCTGCGTCTTCGCGCCTCGAGCGGTTGCGGTGGTCATCACACCTAGTTGATCTCAACAGCGAGGAAGTTATTCGAATCATTTCCGCGCGCGCAGGGGTCCGCGCATGAAAAGAAAGATATGAGGAAGGCTGAGCACGGTCCCAGACGAGGCATCGCCGCCCTCCGCGTAGAGGGTCCGGACGTTTGGCCGAACTGCTACACCGCCACCGTAAACGACGTCTCCGTCCGCGTCACCGGACGATACAGCGTGTCCCGCTCCACCGGCACTCGTCCCGCTTCGGTAATCAGCCGTACCAGGTCTGTCCGCCGCATCCCTTGTGGCGTCGTCGCACCCGCATCGTGGTAAATCTTCTCTTCCACCACGGTCCCGTCAATGTCGTCCGCCCCAAACCGCAGTGCGATTTGCGCAATCTTCGCCGTCATCATCTGCCAGTACGCCTTCACGTGCGGGAAGTTGTCCAGCACCAGCCGGCTCACCGCAATCTGTTTGATGTCCAACATCCCCGTCGTCTTGGGCAGGTGCTGCAAGACTGTGTTGTCAGGATGGAACGCCAGCGGGATGAAAGTCTGGAAACCGCCCGTCTGGTCTTGCACCGCCCGCAACTTCAGCAGATGGTCCACCCGGTCTTCGTCATTCTCTACATGGCCGTAAAGCATGGTCGCATTCGACTTCAGTCCAATCTCGTGCGCCAGCTTCGCCGTTTCCAGCCACTCATCGCCGTCAATCTTGTGATCGCAAATAATGTGCCGCACCCGATCGGCAAAAATCTCGGCGCCGCCGCCCGGCAGCGAATCCACTCCCGCCGCCTTCATCTGCACCAGGGTCTCGCGAATACTCAGCTTGGCGCGCTTGGCCAGGTACGCCACCTCCACCATGGTGAAGGCCTTCAGATGCACTTGCGGAAATCTCTCTTTCAGCCCCGAAACCAGATCCAGAAAATATTGAAACGGCAGGTCGGGATGCAGTCCCCCCACGATATGGAACTCGGTAACCGCCTCGGTGTAACCGGAAGCCGCCGTCTCGAACGCCTCTTCCAACGCCATCGTATACGCGCCCGGCGTGTCTTTCTTGCGTCCAAACGCGCACAGCCGGCACGCCGCCACGCACACATTCGTCGGATTGATATGGCGGTTGACGTTGAAGTAGGTCTTGTCGCCATGCAGCCGCTCGCGCACATGGTTGGCCAGCCAGCCTACCGCCAGGATGTCGCCCGAGCCGTACAAAGCCAGCCCATCGTCGCCGCTCAGCCGCTCTCCGGCAAGAACTTTCGCCGCTATCGGTTGCAACCGGGCATCATCGGTTTGAAAAGAATGCAATGTCGCCATTACTTTCATGATACCGCAGCCGTGTGACCCCCGTCACAGAGGGACGGGTCGAAAGAAGCAAATTCCACGCCCTACTCGAATGCGCTACCATAGCCATAACATTTAGGGAGAGTGCGTGAACACCAAGGTTGTCAACGGGCTGCTAGTTTTGACGATCGCGGGCGCTGCCGTTGCGCAGGGCCAGGTGCAACCCGGTCTCCATCCCTTTTCCGAGCGACGCCCCGCCCCCATTCTCATTCCCCAGGCTCCCCAAATTGTCACCCTGATCGTACCCAAGGGCACACCTCTGCAGGTGGTCATTGACACCGAAACCAGAATCCAAAAAGTCGGCCAGTCCATCCACGGCCACATCGCCATGCCGGTCTATGCCTTCGACCATTTGGTCATTCCCGTGGGAAGCGAAGTTAAAGGGACCATCACCAAAATCGACCCGGTTTCCAACCGCCGCCGCGTGCTGGAAGCCTTAAACGCCGACTTCACGCCGGCCCGCACCATCACCGTCGAGTTCAACGAACTGGTGCTCCCGAACCAGGTCCACTTGCCGCTTCAAACCAATGCCTCTCCCGGCTCCGGACAAGTCATCCAGTTCACCTCCGCCCCGGAAAAGAAAAGTAAGAAGGACCAGCTTAAGAACGCCGCGTCCGATAGAGTCAACCAGACTAAGCAGCAAGCCCGGCAGGAGTGGGACAAGGCCATGAAGCAGGTGCAAACGCCAGGCCGAATGCATCGCCTGCAGCGTTATCTCGTCGCCCAGCTTCCCGCTCATCCCCAATATTTGGATCCGGGCGCCTTATACTTTGCCGAACTCCAGGCCCCGCTTCAGTTCGGCCAGGAGCCCCTCACCGGGCAGATGGCCGCCACCATCGGTTCCGCGCCGCCCATCGGCAGCATTGTCCACGCCCGGCTTGTCACTCCCTTGAGTTCCGCGACTACCAAAAAGGGCGACGCCGTCACCGCCGAACTTACCCAGCCCCTGTTCGACGGCGCCAACCTCATCCTGCCCCAAGGCAGCCAGCTCAAAGGCGACGTCTTGCAGGTTCGTCCCGCCCGCCATCTCGCCAAAAACGGCCAACTGCGGATCGCCTTTCACGAGTTGATTCCGCCCGACGGTATCGAGCGGAAAATCCAGGCCACGCTCGAAGGGGTACAAACCGCCAATAATGGCAACGTCAAACTCGATGCCGAAGGCGGCGCCGAAGCCACCTCGTCCAAGTCGCGTTACCTGGAGACCGCCATCGCCCTGTCTCTGGCCGCGGTCGCCGGACACGGGGACAGTGACGCTATCGGTGGCAATGCTGCTGGAAATACTGGCAACCGCGTGGCTGGTGGCGCGGGCGGATTCAAGCTGGTCGGCATCGTCCTCGGACTCACCGTCCGCTCCCAAGCCCTCGGTGCAGTCATGGGAGCCTATGGCGCCGGCACTTCGATCTATCAGCATTTCATCGCCCGCGGACACGAAGTCGTGTTTCCTCAGAACACCGCCATGGAAGTCGGCATCGCTGGCCGCGCTCCCGCCCCCTCCTCTAACTAACTCCCCCTTCGCCCCCGTGTCGAATCGTCGTCCCCCGCGACCCCTGCACCAGCGACCGCAGCACCGGAGGCAACTCCTCTGCGCTCGTCAGCAAGCTTGCGGAACTGGAACCGTCGCTGCTCCGCTTCTGTCGATCCCCCGCCCCCACCGCCGCCCTCTGCCCTGCGCTCCCGGCATCGAACTCCACGGTTTCCACTTGCGCTACAAAGCGGTACCCCGCCGCGCCAGGGTTTCAATGAATCGCGGTTTCGCGGCCGAATCCCCCAGCACTTCGCGTAACTTGTTAATGATTGTGTTCAGTCCGTGGTCGAAGTCCACGAACGTGTTCGCTGTCCACAGTTGGTTCTGCAGTTCTTCCCGCATTACTACCTACCCCGGCCGCTCCAGCAGTAAGATGAGGACTTGAAATGGCTGCTCTTGCAACCGTAATCGCGCTCCCGACTTCCGGATTTCTCCGGTGCCGGCGTTCGCCTCATACGCCCCGAATCGAAACAATTTCTGCAGCCGTGCCTCCATTACCCAACATCATAGCTGACTCCCAAACCGCCCGCCCTCGGCTCTTCCCCGCCTTCATTGCGCTTTTGCTGCTGGTGTCCAGCCTCTCCGCCACCACCCTCCAGCCCGAAACTGCCGCCGCCTTCGACCACTACGTCCACACCGCCGAGCAGCGCATGGCCGCCGATCAAGCCGCGGGCAACTTCTTCTATCTGGATGGCCTGCAACCCTCCGACCGCCGCGCCTCTCTCAACCGCTTGCACCATGACGAAGTCCTCACCCAGTCCCTCGAAGCTCTCGACGCGGGCCGCTCCATTCCCATCCCCGGCGGCATGGTTCACCATTGGATCGGCGCGGTCTTCGTTCCCGGCGCCACCCTTCAGCAGACTCTTGCCTTCCTTCAGGACTATGACCACCAATCCCGTTTCTACGCGCCCGACGTCCAACGCTCCCGTCTCCTCTCGCGGGACAGCAACCACTTCCGCGTCTCTCTTCGCCTCAAACGCACCAAAGTCGTCACCGTATATCTCGATACCGAGTACGACGTGACTTACTCTCCGCTTGACGCCACCCGCGCCAGCGCCCGCTCCTATAGCACTCGCATCACCGAAGTAGAAAACGCCGGACGCCCCAGTGAACGCGACCTTCCCGTCGGCCAGGACAACGGATTCCTCTGGCGACTCAATTCCTATTGGCACTTCATCCAGCGCGACGGCGGCACCTATGTCCAACTCGAAGCCATCTCCCTCACCCGCGACATCCCCACCGGGCTCGACTGGATCGTTCGCCCCTTCATCACCAGCATCCCCCAGGAATCTCTGGCCTTTACCCTGACCCGCACCCGCGAAGGCCTGACGACCAAATGACTGACAACTGAACTGATTGGCAACTGATAACTATCAACCGATAACTGACGCCTGACAGCTAACGACTGACAACTGTCGCCTTTGAGGGCGCAGCCGTTTATCGTTGCGATTTACTCCATAACCCAGGACAGCTCAGCCGCTGAGGTCTCCGCTAGCTTTCTGGCTAAGTGTGAACATTGAGCCACTGATCTGCCCGCTCCGCGGTTGATAATGGGCGTCAACGCAGACAACAACACCCCAGCGAGGAATGCTGAGTAGCGTGGTTGTCGATGAGTACACTCGACAGATCAGCCATCGGGAGGTCGCTAAGAGCGCCAGACCCTGCTATCGCGACTGGATGGGAGTGATGAACGGTCCATTGCGCAGAATTAGGGTTCCCTAGATACCAGTGATGGCCCCTCCAAGCTCACGCTTGGAGGGGCCATCAGAGCTGTGCCGGTTTGAAAAGTCACAGCCTGCGCTACGGCTTGTACAACTCCGAACTCTGGTAGACAACGAATGGATTTCCGGGTCCAACGCCGCCGGTCGCCAGCACGGTCCCACTCGGTAAGAGTGTCTCGCGGTGGTATCCCCGCGCGTTCTGCATGTTCCCCGCCGAAGACCAAGTGGCGCTACTGGGGTTGTACAGTTCCGCGGAGCTTAAATAAGCGAAGCTCGCATCCAACCCGCCCCCAACCAGGGTCTTACCGTTGGCTAGCAAAGTCGCGGCATGACCCTCCCGAGCTGTTGACATGCTGCCGGTCAGGGCCCAGGCGCCGCTAGCGGGGTTATACAGTTCCGCAGTGGCGGTCGCGTTGGTTAGGGCGGCGCCAATGGCTCCACCTGCCACCAAGACCTGACCCGTAGAAAGCAACGTCGCCGTATGATATGCGCGAGCTACACTCATGCTTCCGGTCATCTGCCAGGTGCCGGTGCGAGGATCATACAACTCGCTGCCGGTGAGCCCATCGCCATTCGGCCCCGAGGTGCCGCCCGCGACCAGAACTTTGCCACTGGAAAGTAGTATCGCCGTATGGCGATGCCGGGCAATACTCATACTCCCGGTCGGAGTCCAACTGCCACTATTGGGATCGTAAATTTCCGCTGATGCTTCCACGGTGTAGCAATCATCTTGACTACAACCGCCTACGATCAGGACCTTTCCTCCCGGAAGCAGTGTGGCGGTGTGATCATAGCGCGCAGTCACCAAGCCGCCAGTAGAGCTCCACTGTCCCGTGGCGGGATCGTAGAGTTCGGCGGTATTAGTGAAACCGGAGCTATTCAACCCTCCTTCTACCAAGACCTTACGTGTGCGGAGCAGAGTAGCGCCGAAGAGGCTACGGGCAACGTTTAAGTCGCCGGTGGCGATAAATGCGTTATTAGCAGGTGAGTACAGTTCGGAGTGGTTAGTGTAGGAATAGCCTGAAGTGTACCCGGCTATCGCGAGGACTTTTCCACTGGGAAGAAGGACGGCGCGTTCGTTGGCTCGCGCCGTGACCATAGATCCAGCACTGGTCCACGTTCCCGCGCGTGGCGATTTGACGCTGTTGTCCCTCACGTTTGTATCCTGAGCCAAAGCCGCTCCAGAAGTTATTAGTGCCAGAGCTAAGCAAATTGTCATCCGCTTTCTCATGTTACTCTCCTTATTATTTCGAACAAATTGTAGATGATTATTTAATTACGGAAGTGATTATAGCACTAATAGCGTTCTGCGGAACAAGTATCTGTGACCAGCAGCCAGAATTGGCTGGCCGGCATTCCCTGTGCCGTGCAAAAAGAAGGCCGACGTCCTCTTCCAAAACACAGGAGCCGCCGTTTGGCTGCGGCATCGTTAGGGCGGGCCAAGCGGTCCCGTAGCGCCAGCCTGATTCGGGCATTCGGCACAACCAACCGGGCTCGAACCAGCAACAATAACTTTTTCGTTGAACAGTAGTTACAATAACTTTTTCGTTGAACAGTAGTTGCTGCCAGGCCAAAGGTGCCAATCTCTCATTTTCAAACTGGGAACCGACTGACAACCGACTGTCAATTGACATCTGGCAACTGAATTCCCGTGGTACCATCGAGACCGTCGGAGGTTCCAACAATGTCATCAGCTTTTTCCCGGCGCTCGTTCTTGCATCTATCCGCTGCCGCCACGGCCGCCGCTGCTTTTCGCGTGGTCACCGAACCCATGCTTGCCCAAGCCGCCGCCCACCCCGTCCCCGCGGAGGGCGCCATTCGAATCAATGCCAACGAGAATCCCCTGGGGCCTTGCGCCGACGCCCGCCACGCCATCTCCGCCATCATCCCTGAGGGCGGACGCTATCAGTTTGACCGAGCCGAAACTCTTACCGCCACCTTCGCCCGCATGGAAGGACTCAAGCCAGAATACGTTAAGGCCTATGCGGGATCCGGCGAACCCCTTCACTTCTCCGTCCTTGCCTACACCTCGCCTTCCCGTAGCTTCGTCACTGCCGATCCCAGCTACGAAGCGGGCATATACACCGCCAAGGTCTCTGGCGCGCGCCTCGTGAAGGTCCCGCTCACCAAATCCCACGCCCACGACGTCAAGGCCATGCTCGCCGCTGCGCCCGACGCCGGCATCTTCTACATTTGCACTCCCAACAATCCCACCGGCACCCTAACCAGCCATTCTGATATCGAGTACCTGCTGGAGAACAAACCTAAAGGCTCGCTACTGCTCATCGACGAAGCCTACATCCATTTCTCTGATGCCCCTTCTGCACTCGACCTGGTCAAAGCCGACAAGGATGTCATCCTGTTGCGCACCTTCTCCAAGATCTACGGCATGGCCGGATTACGCTGCGGCTTCGTCATCGCTCGCCCCGATCTGCTTGCCAAGATTGACGACATCGGCGGCGGCAACCCGATGCCCATAACTGCTGTCGCTGCCGCTCTCGCCAGCCTCCAGGACCAGCGACTTGTCCCCGAGCGCCGCCGCCTCAACGCCGCCATCCGCGCCGAAACCTTCGAATGGCTCGACCGCAGCGGATACACCTACATTCCCTCCGAATCCAACTGCTTTCTGCTCGACACCAAACGCCCCGCCCAAGAAATCATTGACGCCATGGCCCGCCAAAATATTCTGATCGGACGCATTTGGCCCATTATGCCGACCTACACTCGCATCACCGTCGGCACCCGTCCCGAGATGGACGAATTTCGCACTGCCTTCAAAAAAGCCATGTCTGGTGCTATTGCCGCCAGTTTGACCCCGTTCCCCAGGCGGTCGAGGCATTCTCTCGACGGACGGATCGTTTCAGGCTAGCGCTGCGAACTGATGCTGGCTTTGAAAGGCGGCTACCTGTCGCTTAGGTCACTTTTCTGCATGGCCAAACAATTGCGGACCGTCAACCTCGAACAAGGCCTACCCGATCGCGTCGAGGCCTGCAAGCGATTGGACCAGGCCATCCGCCAAGCCCGCAAAGACAATATTTCTGCCCTCAAGATCATCCATGGCTACGGCTCTACCGGCGTCGGCGGCATCCTTCGCCCCGTCCTCCGCAACCATCTTCGCAAGCGCAAAGACAAGGGTGAAATCCGCGCCTTCATCTCCGGCGAAAGCTGGTCTCAATTTGAAACCTACAGCAAGGAACTGCTCGGCCGCGTCCCCGAGTCCCTGCTCGACCCCGACCTCGGCCGCAACAACCGCGGCATCACACTCGTCCTGCTCTAGCCGCTGTGCCCGCGGGAAGGCTCCCGCTCATCGTGCATAGTGACCGCCTCACCGCTCTGCGGGTCGCCCGTTTTACAATGAATAGCGGAGACTGCCACCTCTCCACGCGACCGGCTCATCCCCGCTCGCAATAATTCGAAGGACGTATCATGGCGCACGACACACTTACCATCACTGATAGCCGCACTCAAAAGACCTACTCCCTCCCCGTTGAGAATGACACCATCCGCGCCATGGACCTGCGCCAGATTAAGGTCGAGCCCGACGACTTCGGCCCCATGACCTACGATCCCGCCTTCATGAATACCGCCTCCTGCCGCAGTGCCATCACCTACATCGACGGGGACCGTGGCATCCTCCGGTATCGTGGCTATCCCATCGACACCCTCGCCGAACATTGCACTTTTTTGGAAGTCGCCTACCTCATCCTGTTTGGCGAACTCCCCGCCGCGCCGGAGCTCAATGCCTGGGTCGATGGCATCACTCATCACACCATGCTGCCCGAGACCACTCGCAAGTTCATGGAAGGCTTCCGCTACAACGCTCACCCCATGGCAATGCTTGTCAGCACCGTCGCCGCTCTATCCACCGTTTATCCTGACGCACGCCAGATCCACGATCCGGCCGATCGCCTGCTGCAGATCAAGCGGCTCATTGGCAAGATGCCCTCCATCGCCGCTATGTCTTACCGCCACAGCCTGGGCTTCCCCTATGTTTATCCTGATAACGATCTGACGTATCCCGAAAACTTCATGAACATGCTGTGGAAGATGGTCGAGCCCAAGTATGTGGCCAACCCAGTCTTGGCCCGCGCCCTCGATATTCTATTTATCCTGCACGCGGACCACGAACAGAACTGCAGCACCAACACTATGCGCAGCGTCGGCAGTTCCCACGCCGACCCCTACCTCTCCACAGCTGCCGCAGCCGCCGCTCTCTCCGGGACACTCCATGGCGGCGCCAACGAAGAAGTACTCAAGATGCTCGACCTCATCGGCTCCAAAGACAACGTCCCCGGCTATGTCAAGAAAATTAAGGAAGGCCATGGCAAGCTGATGGGCTTCGGCCACCGCGTCTACAAGAATAACGATCCCCGCGCCAAGGTCATCAAGTGGACCGCCGAGCAAGTCTTCGAAGTCACTGGCCGTAACCCCAAGCTCGACATCGCTCTCGAACTCGAACGCATCGCCTTGCAGGACCACTATTTCGTCACCCGCAAACTCTATCCCAACGTGGATTTCTACTCCGGCATCATTTATCAGGCAATGGGCTTCAGGCCGGAAATGTTCACCGTCCTGTTCGCCATCCCCCGCACCATAGGCTGGCTGGCGCAGTGGCAGGAGATGGTCATCGACCCCGAACAAAAAATTGCTCGGCCGCGCCAGGTCTATACCGGACACGATGTCCGCGAACTAGTGCCCATCGAAAAACGGAAACCGGTCGCCACGGCTGATGCCGCGATGCCCGTGAAGTAAAGCTCTGAGCACTCTCTTAGGGCCTATTTAAGAATTGTCATCCCGGGCGCAGCGAAGGACCAGCTTGCACCGCTGTTCTCTCTAGTCAACCGGCCACTACCCTCGCTTGAGTCGCCAGCTATGTTGCTCGCGTCCTGCTTCTCAAATAAAAAGCGCCGCAGTTCCCTGCGGCGCTTTCCGTATGCAACAGCTGTCAAAGGTCTTACTGAACAGTGACGCTCACATCGTCCAGATACATGTAGGTCAAGTCGCCGTATCCGTCCCCGTGGGCGTTGAAGTAGAGGCGCACCGTTTGCCCCTTGTAGGCCGTCAGGTCGTAGGTGACAAGGGTCCACGCTTGGGCGTTTGAGCACACCTTCATGATGGAGGCTAGCGTAGTCCCCGAGGTGTTTTGCACCTGGGCTTCCTGCCAGTCGTAGGTGATGGTATCGGTCGTGCTGGGCCAATAGTAGTAGGTCAGCGTGACCTTGGTGGCGGTGCTGGGAACCACAATGGTTTGGTAGATGGAGGAATCGCCATTCTGTTCTGGTGACGCCGTCGCTCCCAGTAACGAACTGTAGCTCCCTCCGTGCTTTTGGGCGGTGGAGACCTTCGGAGCGAGCACTCCGCCGGTCGTCCAACTACTCAGGCTGCCGGTTTCAAATCCCCCATTCGCAATCAACTGCGTGGAAGTATTGGATACCGTAACGGTGACGGTGGAGGACTGGGCCGTGTTGCCTCCCGAGTCCGTCACCTTGGAGTAGATGGTATGCGTACCATTGGTCGCCGTGGTGGTATTCCACGAGTAGCTGATGGTGTTCAAATTTGTGTTGGAAGCAACCTGCGCGCCGTCAATGAATAACTGCATGGAAGCGAGAATCGGATTGCCGACGTCAGATCCCGTAGCGCTCACTGTCACCGTGCCGGAAACAGTAGAGTTGTTTGCGGGGGCGGTGATCGAGGTAGTAGGAATGGAGGTGTCGGTGGTGCTGGTCACGGTGACGTCATCCAGGTACATGTAGGTGAGGTCGCCGTAGCCGTCGCCGTGGGCGTTGAAGTAGAGCTGGATGGTCTGGCCCTTATAGGGGGTCAGGTCAAAGGTGATCAGGGTCCATGCTTGAGCGTTCGACGCCACCTTCATGATGGAGGCGAGCGTAGTTCCGCTGGTATTGCGGACCTGGGCTTCCTGCCAGTCGTAAGTGATGGTGTCTGTGGTCGAAGGCCAGTAATAGTAAGTCAAGGTGGACTTGCTGACATTGCTGGGAATGGTGATCTGCTGGTAGATGTAAGAGTCGCCATTCTGTTCCGGAGTCGCAAAAGCCCCAAGAACACTGCTGTAGCTGCCTGAGTGCTTCTGGACAGTTGATGGGGTGGGAAGCAGGGCGCCGCCGGGGGTCCAGCAGCTCAAGCTACCAGTTTCAAAGCCGCCATTGGAAAGGGTGCCGGTTACGCAAGTGCTAGCCGCCACACCGACGCCTGTAAGGCTCGCCGTTTGCGGGCTCCCAGGAGCATTGTCGGTTACGCTAAGCGTGCCGGTCAAGGTCCCTGTGGTAAGCGGAGTGAAAGTCACGTTGATAGTGCAGCTGGTGCTGGCCGCCAGGGAAGTTCCGCAGTTGTTGGTCTGCGCATAGTTGCCGGTCACCGCGACGCTGGTGATGGACAAGCTGGCATTGCCGCTGTTTGTCAACGTGACCACTTGTGCAGCGCTGGTGGTATTCACGGTCTGATTGCCAAAGTTCAGACTCGTGGGGTTGAGGGAAGCGGCCGGTCCCGAAGCGACGCCGGTCCCTGTCAGACTCGCCGTTTGCGGGCTGCCGGGAGCGTTATCGGTGACGGACACGGTGCCGCTGCGGGTGCCGGCTGCGGTCGGCGTGAACTTCACGCTGATGGTGCAACTGGAACTTGCAGCCAGAGACGCGCCGCAGGTATTCGTCTGCGAGAAGTCGCCGCTGGTCGTAATGCTCGTGATGGACAAGCTCGCAGTACCGCTGTTGGTGAGAGTAACGTTTTGAGCTGCGCTGGTCGTGCCCACAGTCTGGCTGCCGAAGGTCAGACTGGTGGGACTGAGCGAAGCTGTAGGTCCTCCGCCAGTTCCGCAGGTCGGGAACTTGAAGTTCACAATCCTGGTGTTCCAGTTAAAGCTCCCCGTGGTTTTCATGTACTCTTCGGTGAACCAGAAAGTACAGTCGTCCACCGGGTCGACTTGCATGGCACTATAGTCGCCCCAGCGGGAGAGGTTACCGTTCTGCGACCCGCTGCCAGAGACCGCTGTGACTTCGGCTTCCAGCGTGCTCGCCGGGTCCGACGCCAGCCGTCCGGCGTAGCGAACCCCTGGACTGACCGAACTGCTGGAAGTGGTGTAGCCAAGCGCCAGATCGCCCGACTGGTCCATCGCCACACTGCCCATCCAGCGATAGTTCGAGTCAGGGGCGAAGGTGCTCTGCTGGGCTACGGTCGGAGTACCGCCGGGGTTTTGAATTTCGTACCAGCGCACGCCTCCGCTCGATCCAGCAACCACGGAGTGATTTACCACCAAGGACTCGTGGTTGCCGAAGTTGCGATAGGCAAGCCGGAACATCAACCGGTCTGCCAAAGAATCCAATTGCTGTGACACCCCAGGTTGGGGAACACAAGTTGCACCGCCGCAAAGGGCGCTGAAGGCCGCAACCGGAATGTTGGTGGGACCGGTAAAGGTCGAGTTCGACGGGGTGACGAAGTCCACATGGAATTTGTAGAGCTGCAGGGAGTTGGTCCCGTAGTAAATCATGTAGTTTGGCGAGCCTGCCGGCGGCGCAGTCAGTCCGTCCAAATCAGAGGGCAGTAACCCGCCCACACCTGACCCTTGTTGGAAGCAGACCTGGGTAGCGGTGGTGCCGGCCAACATGGCGGAGCGATTGTAGGCACAAGCGTCGGCGCCTACAAACGTGTTCCCGTTAAACATGTTGAAAGTCTCGTAATACGCGTCGGACCAAACTCCCATCTTCGGATAGTCGTCGAAGTTGGAATATTGGAAGGAGTAGCGGTTGTATGTGCCGGTGGCGTCAGAGGTGGTTGAGACGGCAACGCACTGCAAGTAAGGCGTGGTACTGACCGAGAACTGGGAGAAGACCCAGCGCTGGGCCAGCTTGTCATAGAGGATGACGGGGTCACCATCGTTGTTCGTTTGGCAGCCTCCGCCGAACCCTGACCACATTGTTTTGCCAGCGGTGGGACCGGCAATGAGTGCGCCGGTGGACTTGTTGAAGATGGCAAAGTAACTGTTGACCCACTGCACGTATTGGGTGGCCCCGACGGTGCCGTTTGTGTCCGGAGGCGCGGAAGCAACAGTGAAGCCGTACTGTCCTGCGCCCAAGCCTTCAAAATTCAAACCGGCGGTAGGGGTGTTGCCCACGGCGGCGTGCTGGATGACCGGGTCATCCTGAGCAGAGGCGGCACCGGGAGGCAGGGGGATAAGTTTCATGGGTTCAACTTCGCGGCGGTGCAAGTCAGGTTTGGGCGCGTTCTTCATCATCACTGTCAAAGGTTGCGAAACGTCATGATGCAGATCGCGACGAACGGTCATGGAAGTTTGGGCTGCGGAAGTGAGAGCGAAACAGAAAACCAGAACTGCCGCGAACAACAAACGCGCAGCAGAACAATTGGGTCGTGTTGACATGCATTGTCTCCTTGAAAAAATCCGGTTTCAGATTAGCCGTGTGTCCGGCCTTGCTGCGTTTTGCACGCCCCCCTGTGGCGTGAAGTGGCGAGTTTCCTACCGAAGTGGCTGCTATCAGAACACGGAATGGCTCTAAGTGCAACTCTGGGGAACGGCTAGTCGGATAGTGTATGGAAAGTTGGACAAGCAAGAGAAAGAGTGCCGCGGGACGAGGCGGCGGGACAAAATTTTCCAGGAGACGATGCGAACGGGGTGCGGTCGGCGGGTACGGGCGCTGGGAGGATGCTTAAGGCCGCCTGAGACTTGCAGTATTCCGTGATACCGCAAGCCCAACGGCGGCCTTAACGCAGGCGAAATCAGCAACGATCCCCACCGTCGCCGACCTCGACCATCCATCTGCCGGAGATAGCAAAGGGTCGCTAAAACCGCACCGGCAGGTCAGCGCACGCGCTTGTGCCTTTCGAACTATTTGCCCCGCCGGCAGTTGGTGGAGGCGAGCCGCTTGTATTCTCACTCTGCAATACGCTGCCGAGGCCGACGTTGTTCCAACAATTTGGTATCCAGGGAGCAGTCGATGCGGCCGCGGAATGGCCGCCTTGCGCACTTCCGCCCCCGCCGACGATACTGATAAGGAGCCTATGAAAACTACACTTTCGACTTCCCTCCCCTCTTCAGTTGAAACTCCCTGCCTGGTTGCAGTGATCTTGGACCGCGGGGACAAAGACAAGCCCGAGGCAACGTGCGACTGCACGGACGCTGCAGTGCGAGCGGCGGCGCAGGACGTGATTGCGAGTGGTGAGGTTACGGGCAAGATGTTTGAGGTAACCGTGCTGCACGCACCAGCGGGACTAAAGGCAAAGCGCCTGCTGCTGGTTGGCGGCGGGAAAGCGAAGGGATTTGGCCACGCCGGGCTGTTGAAGGTGGCCAGCACAGCGGCCCGCACGGCAAAGAGCAAGGGGCTGCGAAGCCTTACGTTCTTGATGCCGGAAGGAGTGGCCGCAGCGGACGGAGTGCGGGCGGTCGTAGAAGGCACGTTTGTAGGAAACTTTGAGCCCGACTATTACCGGAGCGACCGCAAGGACCAGCAGATTGATGACCTCACGCTGGTAGCGACAGACGAGGCTGCGGTGCTGAGGGCGGCGATGCAGGAGGGAGTCATCCTCGGCGAGTCGCAGAACTTTACGCGCGACCTGGTCAATGAACCGAGCAACCGAATGACGCCGACCATTTTGGCAGACCGCGCGCGGAAGATGGCAGCGGAGGTCGGTCTGAAGTGCGAGGTGCTGGGACCGGAGAAGATCCGAGAACTGAAGATGGGTGCGTTCTGGAGCGTGGCGCAAGGATCGGACGAACCGCCGGCGTTGATCATTCTGCGATATGAACCCGAGGGAGCGCCGACGACGCCCGTCATTGGATTGGTGGGCAAGGGCGTGACCTTTGATACTGGCGGCATTTCGATCAAGCCAGCAGACGGAATGGAGAAGATGAAGTACGACATGGCCGGGGGCGCAACCATGATCGGCGCAATGCGGGCAATTGCGTTGCTGAAACCGAACGTGAAGGTCACGGCGATTGTGTGCGCGACGGAAAACATGCCGTCTGGCAAGGCGCAGAAACCCGGTGACGTGCAGATTGCAATGTCAGGCAAGTCGATTGAGATCATTAACACCGATGCCGAAGGCCGCTTAGTGCTGGCGGACGGACTGCACTACGCCCAGCAACTGGGATGCACACACTTGGTGGACGCAGCCACGCTGACCGGTGCGGTAGTGGTGGCGTTGGGCTTTGTGAATGCGGGAATTTTTGCCAACGACGACGATATGTACGAACGCTTCCGCAGGGCACTCGAGCGCGGGGGCGAGAAAATGTGGCGGCTTCCGCTGGATGATGACTATAAAGAGAGTATCAAATCAAATATCGCCGATATCGTAAACTCGGGCGGACGTTGGGGCGGAGCGGTGACGGCAGCTATGTTCCTGAAAGAATTCGTGGGAGAGAAGCCCTGGATCCATCTGGACATTGCCGGGACTGCATGGATGGAGGAGACCAAGCCATGGATTGCAAAGGGGCCCAGCGGGATCGCGGTGCGAAGCCTGGTAGAGTTTGTGAAGGGGTTCGCCGGCTAAGGGCGTAGATGCAGGGAGCAGCGCGACCGATTTTACTTCAGTGACACCGAACCATCCCACGCCTTGAGCAGCAGGAAAGCGCCCACGAGAGCGATGCTGACGCTCAACAGCGTGCCAATCAGGAAGTACTCCGCAAACTCTTCCTTGAGTTCAGGGAAACGCGCGATCGATTTGGCGGCCAGAATCAGTCCGACCAGCGACGGGGCCTGCATCAGCAGAGCGGCGAGAATCAGGAAGCGCTCCAGCCATCCGATATACAATCCAGCATTGCGCAATTGGGTAGCACTCTCGCCCAAAGCCCGGCCGGCCCCGGTAGAAAGATTGCGGGTGAGATAGCGGATGAGATATCCCCCTCCGAACACTACGGCAACAAAAACCACCGCCGCTTGCAGAACTCGATCTTGACTCGCAAGGGACCATCCCCAGGGGGAACCGGAACGTATCACGCCGGGGGGAAGCCACCACCACACCAGAACCAGAATGCTCCCGACGTGGAGAGCCTGATCAACCAGAAAGGTGCCGACGGAATCCGCAACCCAATGGTAGATTAAGACGCGATGCTTCAGGAAATCGATGGCCAGATGAACCCCGAGGTAAAGAAGCATGGCGCCGACCGCGCCCGGCGAGCGTTGCGTCCAGGGCCGCGCAAACAGCGTAAGACATCCGAGCAAGACGATGCCGTGAATGAGACCGTGTTGCAGATAGGCTGCGAAGCCGCGGCGCTTGCCCAAAGCAATGCGGTAGGATTGCAAAGGAAAATCCGCCAGCAGATGGGCCAGTAGAATGGCCAGAAAGATTCGCTCGATGGGTTGCATGCCTTTTTTTGTGCCTTAAATTGCACGTTTATGTGCAACATCGATAAATTGCATATTTTCGTGCAACTTTATTAACTTGCACGTTTTCGTGCAATCATATTTTCTTCTACAATAAACTCTTGCATGGTCTGCCGCACTTGGATCATCTGCCAGAAGAATCCGCGACTAAGGTTCCGTGAGACAGTGGAACCGTGGCGGCGCATCTGGCGCGCAGTCGCATCTTGCTTGCGGGTCTTCATCTGCGCATTGATGGTCTGCCATTGTTTTTCCGAAGTGCCTCGCAATAGGGTGTCGTGCAACAAGTAGATCGTGTTGGCCACATTATCCAGACGCAGGCTTCCCGAATGAAACACGGTAAGGGAGCCGGTGCGATTCCGCCGCGTCTTGAGCTCGGTGAGAGCCTCGCGCGCCCGCTCGAAGGCTTGACCGCCGGCAAACTGATTCACCGGTCGGCGGCGCGCCCCAATGACCTGGCCGATTCCCACCGCAATCCAAAGCTGCATGGGATAGAAAAAGCGCCGGAGATCCAAGATGACCTGGGGAGCATGCCAGGGATGGGAGAGGATACCCTCGAATTCATCGCCGGCGGTGACGGCATACTCCGACAGGATGAGTTTGTTCCGTTGATGGAGGCGAGAGAGCCTCCGCAGCAATAAGTCGTGGTGGGCGCTGAATTTCTGGATGCGGCGCGAAGCCACGATATCCACGGTCACGACCGCATACACCTGAGGGGATTTTTCCATAAGACCTGGCGCGCTTTCCTGATGCTTATAGAACTTGCACGGAAGTATGCAATATCTCATACTTGCACATTTATGTGCAAGTATTAAAACCGGTCACTGGTCGGGATGATCGCGAAAATAGTCCAGGATAGCCTGAGCTTGGGGGCGAGTCACTACGGCGAAAAGGGTGGGGGCATCGGCATGGGCGACCCCGCGCACGCTGCCGAAGTGCTCCAGCAATCGGCGCGTGGTGCTCTGGCCCACCCCTGGAATTTGAAGCAAAGCAGTGGCGCGGTCACGGATCTGGCGGCGCTTGCGGTGGAAGGTCACGGCGAAACGGTGAGCCTCGTCGCGAATGAGCTGGACGAGATGCAGCACCGGAGAGTGATGATCGAGAACAACCGGATCCTCTTCCTGCCCGTACACATAGATAATTTCTTCTCGCTTGGCAATCGAAGCGAGGGGTTGGTTGATGATTTCAAGGGACTCCAAGGCCTGGGCCGCGGCATGCAGCTGGCCGAGTCCGCCATCAATCAATACCAGGCTGGGCATGGGCTTATCGTTATCGCGCAGCCGCTGGTAGCGCCGTGTGACCACCTCGCGCATGGAGGCGAAGTCATCCACGCCCAAAACCGTTTTGATAATGAACTTGCGGTACTCCGACTTCTTCATCTGACCGTTTTGCCATACCACCATGGAAGCGACGGTCTCAGCGCCTTGAATGTGCGAGATATCGAAACACTCGACGCGTGTGGGCAGTTCCGGGAGACCGAGAGCCTCAGTGAGCGCTTCCTGGGTGAGCCTCGCGGTGGGCTTCAATACCCGGAAGCGCTGATCGTAAGATTGCTTGGCATTGTTGCCGGCAAGGTCGATCAGCGAGCGCTTCTCTCCGCGCTGGGCGGCTTCGATGTGGACGCGGGTGGCGCGGGCCCCCGCCTGCTCGAGTTGGTCGGACAGAAGTTCTTCCAGTTCGGCCCGATCTTCAAAGTCGGCGGGGACATAAATCTGGCGGGGTACGTAGGGCTGGCCGAGGTAGAGCTGCTTGAGCAGTGCAGAAAAGAATTCGCCCGGTTCAAAAACCCTATCTCTCTCCTCAGCGGGCGCTGAGAACACAGGAGGAACGGGAGAGATCGAGGCTACAGCTGGCAGATCCTCCCAGAAGAATTCGCGGCGGTCCACGAACTTGCCGGAGCGCATGTGAAATAGGTTGACCGCGAGCATTTGGTTCTCGAAATGGTAGCCGAAGACATCCGCGTCATCACTGTCGGCGGACGCCATTCGCTGCTTGTCCTGCAACATTTCCACGGTAGAGATCAGGTCCCGGTAACGGGCGGCACGCTCATACTCCTCGTCGGCAGCGGCCTGCACCATGCGGGCGTGCAATGACTTCATCAGATCGGTCTGGCGGCCTTCCAGAAACAGCTTTACGTCGCGCACCGCCTCAGCGTAGATTTCGGGCGTGGTTAGTTCCATTACGCAAGGGCCCAGGCAACGCTTGATGTAGAACTGCAGGCACGGGCGCGGGTGGAAGCGGGTCAAATCCACCTTGCAGGACGGCACCAGGAAGTGGCGGTGGATAAGGTCAACGATGCGATAGGCCAGACTGGTAGGGAAATACGGGCCAAAGTAAGCGCTACCGTCTTTACGCAGGCGGCGGGTCACATAGACGCGAGGAAAGCGCTCTCCGAGAGTGAGCTTTACATAGGGATAGGTCTTATCATCGCGCAGCAGGATGTTGAAGCGGGGCTGCTTCTGCTTGATGAGATTGTTTTCCAGAGCCAGAGCTTCCCGGTTGTTGGCGACGACAATGTACTCGACATCTGCAGCCTCGCGCACCAAAGTGCCGGTCTTGGCGTCTGCCCAGCGACCTTCGTGAAAGTAAGACGCCACGCGACTGCGCAAGTTCTTGGCTTTGCCAACGTAAATGACCTCGCCTTCGGCGTTTTTATAGAGATAGACCCCGGGAGAAGTAGGGAGCGAACGAATTTTAAGGGCGAGATCCATCGTGGACGCTTCTACTTTAGATGCGAACGAGACGACGCAGTTTCGAGTTCAGGAACTGGGAGAGACACAAAACGTCAGTCGGCAAGGACAATTTTTGTCAGTCACGCCGGAAAGTGGCAGGAGCCCAGGCGAAACCGAGGGACGGTACATTGAAAATAAAGGGCGCGAAGGCGGAGGGCGCGCATCACTTTGGTAACTCGGTATTGGTGTTGCAAGTGCATGTATCCGGGCGAACGTTGGTTCGACCAACGGAAATCTCGAAAACGAGGAATGCACATGCGCAAACAAAAAGGCTTTTCGCTGATCGAACTACTCATTGTTGTGGCTATCATTCTGATCATTGCTGCGATCGCTATCCCCAACCTGCTGCGCGCACGGATGGCGGCCAACGAAGCGTCGGCGGTGGGATCGGTTCGCACCGTTAACACTGCAGAGGTGACCTACGCTTCAACCTATCCTACGGTCGGCTACGCCGGCACCTTGAGGGCCTTGGGCGGAGCATTGGGAGCCACTTGTACGCCGAGCACGGCAAGTGCATGCCTGCTGGACGCAGTGTTAGCCAATAACGGAAGTCCCGCGGGTTCCGGGAAGAGTGGATACACATTTACCATGACCGCTGGAGTCAGCGCAGGCGGAGTGCTCATTCAATACACCACATCAGGGGTTCCGATTAAGGTGAACCAGACGGGCATTCGGGCTTTTTGCTCGACCGAAGATGCGGTGGTGCGGGTAGACCCGGCGGGGGTGGCATCCAATGTCCACGATACCTGCCTGGGGTTTGACCCGCTCAATAACTAAATTGTTCGAATACCGAAACAAATTGAGGAGCGGCGGCGCAAGCTGCCGCTCCTTGTTGCGTTCCTGGTTTAGACGTTCCTGGTTTAGACTAGGGATGTTCGAAAGATGTCTCAGGTGCGGAAGCCATACCCTTCCGGATGTTGCCGACAAATTAGTTTTCTGAGGGATCCATGCGCAAACGAGATCGAGGATTTTCGCTTATTGAGCTGCTGATTGTGGTCGCAATCATTTTGATCATCGTGACCATCGCCATCCCCAACTTCACCGGGACCAAGATTTCCGCCAACGAAGCGGCTGCGCAAGGAACGATTCGGGCCATTAACACCGCGGAGGTAACCTACAACTCGACGTACTCGTCGGTGGGTTACGCAGGGTCGCTGTTGGCACTGGGTCAACCGCTAAGTGCGGCTTGCGTGGCCAGTCCGGCCAGCGCGTGCTTGATTGACGGGGTGTTGGCGAACAATGGCAACCCGCCAGGATCGGGGAAGAGCGGCTATTTGTACTCGATTACGCCTGGGGCATCGGTGGGTGGAGTGCTGGTGCAGTATACCGTGCTGGCCGTTCCAGTGAAGAAGGGGCAAACCGGCAATAAGGCATTCTGCTCGACGGAAGACGGAATTACGCGCGTCGATCCGGCAGGAGTGGCCAGCAGCGCCCATGATTCCTGCGTATCGTTCAATTCGGCGAGCCAGTAGAAGCAGATCCGATCGGTCATTTCATGGTCGGCGGAACAGATCTTCAGGGATCACGAAGGGCTCTCAGTGCTGGAGTGCGGCCCTACAGATGCTGGGTTGATTGCGTGTCATTACGCATCATGCCCATCATAGAGATTCTCGGTTTAGAAAAAACTTATACCACTGGCCTTTTTCGGAGGCAGCGGAAGCATGCCCTGCACGCCTTCAGCCTTGAGGTTTACGCAGGAGAAGTATTTGGCTTCCTGGGCCCCAACGGCGCAGGCAAGTCGACCACCATCAAGCTGCTGATGGGGCTTGCGTTTCCCAGTTCGGGTTCGGCGCGCATTCTGGGAATGCGTATTGGCGACCCGCAAGTGCGTTCGCAACTGGGCTTCCTTCCTGAACAACCTTACTTCTATGACCACCTCACCGCTCGCGAACTGTTGGAGTACTACGCTCAGCTTTCCGGGATGGAGGCGAAGGGGAGAGCCAGACGCATTTGCGAAGTGCTGCAACGAGTTGGGCTGGACGGCGCCGCCGAGACCGCCCTTCGCAAGTTTTCCAAGGGAATGTTGCAGCGAGTGGGCCTAGCGCAAGCTATTTTGCACAATCCCCGGGTGTTATTTCTGGACGAGCCGATGTCGGGGTTAGATCCGCTGGGGCGCCGCGAGATTCGCTTGCTGATCGAGGAACTTAAGGCTGAGGGGAAAACGGTGTTCTTTTCCACTCACATTCTGGCGGATGCGGAAGCGTTGTGCGACCGCGTGGCGGTACTGCACGCGGGCCGGCTGCGGGGCGTGGGCGCGGTTTGCGATCTTATCGGGGATGCGGGGCGAGTGGAGTTGGTGTGGCGGGGCAGAAACCTTGTAGCCATGAGGCCCTTGTTACAGGAAACCCATATTTCAGGGGAATTGGTGCGGGGGGTGGTGCTGCAGGCGGCGCAGGAGCAGGCGCTCGAGATACTGCGATGCGCCAGCGTGCCTCTGGTATCGCTGACACCGGTGCGAACCTCGCTGGAAGAATACTATCTGCGGCAAACGAAGTTGGAAGCGCAACCGCAGGAGGTGCGGGCGTGACGGTTCTGACAATTGCGCGGAGCACGTTCCGCGAAGCCGTACGCGACCGGGTGCTCTATAGTCCGGCCGTCTTTGCTGTGTTGATGACAGGGGCGGCGGTCCTGGTGGGGCAGGTGTCCATCGGGATTGAACGGCTGGTGGTGATCAACCTCGGACTGGCCGCAACCACATTCTTCGGAGTGATCGTGGCCATCTTGGTGGGTATCGGGCTGGTGGCAAAGGAGATCCAAAAACGAACTCTGTACACGGTACTCTCGCGTCCGGTGGCCCGGTGGCAGTTTGTGGCTGGCAAGTTTGTGGGGCTGGCGGGAACGCTGGCGATCAATGGTGGCCTGATGGGCCTGGGACTCCTAGCGGCGCTGCGCTATGTTTCGCCTGGATTTTCGGGTGCCGATGTATGGGTACTAGTGGCAGTTTATTTCATCCTGTTGCAACTGCTGATGGTGTGCGCACTGGCCTTGCTGTTCTCAACTTTTTCTTCGCCGCTGCTGGCGGGAGTGTTCAGCTTTGCGCTGTTTGTCCTGGGAAACTTTGCGGGGGAACTGCGAGAAGCGGCGCAAGGGGGTGTTGGTTGGACACACCATTTAGCGGTGGGAGCGGCATACCTGATGCCGAATTTCTCGGCATTCAGCGTAGCAGCAGGAGTAGCCCATGGCGAGAGTATCGCTTCCCTGCTGATCTGGCACAACTCGATTTATGCGGTGACCTATACCGGATTGGTGCTGTGCGCGGCGATATTAGCATTTGAGTGGCGGGAGTTGCAATGAGGCGGCGGAGGGTAGGGGTGGGGTTGCTGCTGGCGGCTTGTTTAGCGTCGTCGGTGGCGCTGGTGCGGCGCACCGATGAACAACAATCCGCGACTGCGCGAGACGAGATGCTTTACTTGCATTCGCCGGCTCTGCTGAGGAGGCTCAGCCTGGGGCACGAAGGGTTGGTGGCCGATCTCTACTGGACGCGGGCAGTACAGTATTTCGGGGTCAGGCATCATGCCCGGGCGCGCACGTTTCCCCTGCTTGAGCCGTTGCTGGAAATCGCCACCGCGCTTGATCCGAAGCTGACGGTGGCCTACCAGTTCGGGGCGAACTTCCTCTCGCCTCCGCCACCAGATGGGGCGGGACAGCCGGAGAAAGCGATCCAATTAGTGGAGTTTGGTATCCGGCACAATCCGGAGGAATGGCGGCTGTACTATAACCTCGGGTTCATCAACTACCTGGAAATGAAGGACTATGCGCGTGCGTCGGAAGCGTTCGGTCGTGGGGCAAAAGTTCCCGGCGCACACCCGTTCTTGCGGGTGCTGGCGGCGCAGACGGCGGAACATGCGGGCGAGGTAGAAACGGCCCGTCTGTTGTGGGAAACCACGTTGGAAAGTAACACAGATCCTCTGGTGCGGGAAAACGCAAGGAAGCATTTGCGCGAACTGCAAGAACGGTGAGCCGGGGGCAGATTCGATCGAGAAGCGACTTTCGTTGACTGGTAGGAGGCACCGGGAAAAAGGAGGAATTCCCGGCGCGCGCAACTTTCCCACGTTTCGGGACTCTAAACCAGAAGAAGTCTGAAGAATGAAAGGCAATATCCTTCATGTCGCGATTTTCGGTCTTGAGTGCGATCACTGCTTTTGTCGTGTTGGCGATGCTTGCCGCCTGCAATGCGGGCGTCCGGGCTTCGGTTCGAGCTCAGTCCGGGCCCGTCCCGGGTCCGGCAGTGGACGCAACCCTAGCGAGCGGCAAAGGTGAGCAGAGCTTGGTTGTAGCGGGAGGGTGTTTCTGGGGAATTCAAGGAGTGTTCTCGCGGGTCAAAGGTGTAACCAACGCGACCTCTGGATACTCTGGCGGCGAGGCCAACACTGCCGAGTATGAAGTAGTGAGCACAGGCACGACTGGGCATGCGGAGTCCGTAAAAGTAACCTACGATCCGTCGCAGATTACATATGGCGAGTTGTTGCGGGTGTTCTTCTCAGTCGCGCTGGATCCGACCGAGTTGAACCGGCAGGGCCCGGACGAGGGCACCCAGTACCGCTCCGCGATTTTCTATAGCAACGACGAGCAGAAGCGCATCGCGGAGTCCTACATTGCGCAGCTCGACCGGGCTAAGGTGTTTCCCGGCAAGATCGTGACGCAGGTGACGCCGTTAAAGGCGTTCTATCCCGCCGAACCGTATCACCAGGATTATTTCACGCGGCACCCAAACAGCCCGTACATCATCTACAACGATGCGCCGAAGGTTGCGCACTTGAAAGAGGAGTTCCCCGGGCTGTACACCGGAAAGTAGGGAGCCTCCCTTCTCCTAAGGTCGCACGTTGCCCCCAAGAGCCACGGGCCTGACCCAAATTGGTCCTCCGCTTCGCCCAAAATGACACCGCCGCTTTTGTCAAAGCAGCCCTCAATGGCAGGGGAAAGTCTATCTTTACGGATAGCTCCCTATCGTTCTGGTTAGGATTGCGCTGAATGTGATTCCTGCGCAACGTCCACCCTCACCGAGTAAGTTTTGTATTTCCTGCCGATTTCTGGCCATTTCTGTGCTGTTTTGCGCCGAAGACGCGTGAGTTGCGCCCGCTACGGAGCGGACCCGGGTTTGGCGTTCGGGATGCAATACCCCCGGTGGCACTCGTACTTCCCCGTAACGATTGACCTGCCCGCAGTCGCACATGCAGCCGCTCTAGCCAGGATTGGCGTGGCGACCGCTATCGAACCCAGGAGGTTCCATGAAAGAAATCAAGAAAGCATCCGAAACCAAGGCACAAGAAAAACTCTCTCTGAACAAACTCGCGCCGGAACATGCGCGCAAGAATTTCAAGGCGCTGCTGCAAGCCAACCCTAACTTTTTCGGAAACGTCGCCAAAAGCAAATTCAAGGCGGCGATGAACATTGCGGGCAACACCACCTATGAGGAACTGGCTTGTGTCGGTTTCCAACCCCAGTTCAACCGGCTCGAAGGCGTGGTGTATTTAAAGCAATCCGGCGGGTACTCAGGCGACATCTGCTCCAGCGGATCGCAGGAGTACGTCCGCTTCTATTTGTCGTATGACAATGGGGCGACATGGGAAGACCAGGGGCTGACCAGCTTCACAGCGTATGACGTTGCGCACGACCAACCGCTGGAATTCGATGTAACGCTGCAAATCAATCCTTCGCAGAGCTTCTGCTTCTTCCAGAACCTGCCGAAAGTGCGGGCCATCCTGTCGTGGAATCAGATGCCCGACCCCAACACACCCAACTTCACTCCCGTATGGGGCAATGTGGTGGAAGCCAATATCCAGATTGCGCCAGGCTACCTGTTCGACCTCTCCAGCGTGCTGACGGAAGCCAAGCTGACCCTGCCCGAGAAGCTCGCCGCGGCCATTGACAGCACGGCCAAGATCCCTGCGCCCGCACCCAAAAAACTGGAGGCATCCGAACTTGTCAAGCTGTATTCGGGCAAAAATGTACCTCCTCACCGTTTCCTGTTCAGCCAGACCGGGGGCTTGATGAATGTCAGCGCCCTGCAAGCCGCCTCGCAGGAGCCGGTGAAAGCTGCCAAGGGTGGGTCCGCGATCAGCAAATTCGTGGACTTCGATCTTGAAGAAATCCTGGAAATCCTGCTCAACATATCCGGCGACACCACCTACGAAGAGCTAAACTGCATCGGGCTAAACACCAACACCGACCAACTGGTAGGGACCATCAATGTAAAGCTGAGCTCCGGTTACTCGGGCGGACTATGCACTGCGGGCAGCCAGGAATTCGTGGCGTTCTGGATGGACTTCGGCTCTGGGTGGGAATACCAGGGCACGACCGCCGTCAACACACATGACATCAGCCCGATGCCGGCAGGAGGCTTGCAGTACAGCGTGTTCCTGCCTGTCGACATCACTAGCCACCGCAAACCCTGCGGCGACGGACCGGTGACGGCGCGGGTTCGCGCCGTGCTGTCGTGGAACTCTGCACCGGATCCGAACGATCCGTACGAGCCGCCAACCTGGGGCAACGCACAAGAAACGCTGGTGTTGATCACGCCGGGCGCGGGGAGCAGCACGCTGCCGTTCCTGAGTTCGGTGGGCGACATCGCGCAGAACTTAATTGCGAGCTCGGGACGGATCACCGACGCGATAGCCATCCACACCGGCGGCCACTTTGTGGACGCTCCCTTCGGCGGCAGAATCTCGCTGGCTGGACACGTTCCCAATCCCACGCCTGGAATGAAGTACCGGGTGGTGAAAAAACCACAGGGTGCGCCAGATACGTCATATGTGCCGATCGTGAACGAGCCCGGCGGGTTGACTCTGACCGTCAACGTCTTCGATGGAGTGAACTGGACACAGAGCCAGCAAACCTTCCACGCGGATGTGGACGGTTACTACCCATACCAGGACTACGCCTCAACACACTCCGTGGAAGGCAGCATTCTGGGCTACTGGTACTCCACGCTGGCTGAGGACAGTCATGCTTTCGATCTGCGCATTGACTTGAGCACGGACGGCATTCCGGCACACGATCTGCACAGCAACGTGGTAACAGTGCTGGTGGACAACACGGCTCCGGTCGCTTTAATGGACCTGAACCTGATGGGAGCGGACTGCGCGTTCTTCGCACCGGGCACGGTCTTTAGCGGAAACTACACGGCGACGGATGACGATTTTGGTCAGTTCTCGTTCGTGATTCGTCCCGCGGGACCAGCGCATGGGGTGCTTCCAACTCCAGCGTCGGGCTCGTCGGTTCAGTACGGTGGGGCAATCAATGATCCGGGAGTGGTTTCCACTTATTCCTTGAACACGGCCGGCATGGACCAGTGCGGATATTCACTGACCCTGCAGGTGTGGGACCGGACCAATGTGAATAGCGGCGCTGGCAACAACTATAACGAAGCGTCGGTGGGCTTCTGCCTGTGGCAGATTAATCCGTAGGCAATAACTGAAGTCGTTCCTTCAGTAGGGCGCTGACCCGCGTGGTCAGCGCCCTTTTTTTTGCGACTGCATCGGCGGGCGGCTGTGGAGTTCGGTTACCTACTGCAAAATGCAGTAGGGGGCATGCAAAATGCAGTAGCGGAACACACTTTTGTAATCCGCCGGCCACGCAAGTCATTGAAAACAATCAGTGGCAAGTTTGCCCTCCAACTGCACTCTCTACTACGCAATGTATCAGAGCAAGTGAACCAGGAGGGTTTATGTCGATCCTGTTTGTACTGCTGACTTTTCTACTGGTCATGACCATCACCTACTTCCGCGGAACCAAAGAGGCGATGGTGGCGCGACCGCAAGCCCGGCCACATGCGGGGCTCCCGATGCCGCGGCTTGAGCGCACGCTGGGCGTGTCGGTGCCGCAAGGGTACTGCTTCCATCCCGGACACACTTGGATGGCCAAGGAAGGCGCCGACTCTGCGCGAGTGGGGCTGGATGGTTTCGCGGCGAACCTGCTCGGCGCCATTGATCGAGTGGAGACGACAGGCGTGAACCGCTGGGTGCGGCAGGGACAAAAGCTGTTCACCGTGCACAGCGGCGGTCTGGAGCTAGAGTTTCTTTCGCCCATCGAGGGAGTGGTGACGGCGATCAATCCTGATGTGATGCAAGAGCCGGGGATGGTGACGCGCGATCCGTATGAGACGGGCTGGATTGCGACCGTGAAGGCGCCGGATCTGGACATCAACAAAAAGAACCTGGTGCAGGGCACGATGATAGCGCCGTGGATGCAGAACAACTTGACGCGGTTGAACGGGATGCTGGCGGAGATGGCTCCGGCCCTGGCGGCGGATGGTGGCATGCCGCTGGCAGGGTTGCTGCACCGAGTTGCGGCGGAAGTGCGGCAGCAACTGCTGAAAGAGTTTTTTCTTGCCTAAGCGATAGAGCAGACGGCGCCAGCAGTGAGATCAGTACAGAGATTCGGACAGGAGAGAGTCATGGAGAAGACACGAGCAATCCTGGTGGACATCACGAAATGCATCGGCTGCCGGAGTTGCGAACAGGCGTGCAAACAGGTACATGGATTCCCGATGGAGACCGAAGCTCGGCTCTCGCCAACGGCGTTGACGGTGATCGAAGAGCACGGCGACAAGTTTGTGCGGAAAATGTGCATGCACTGTGAAGACCCGGCATGCGCCTCGGCGTGCCTGGTGGGGGCGCTGCGGAAGACCGCGGCGGGCCCGGTAACTTATGACGGAGCGAAGTGCATCGGATGCAGGTACTGCTTGGTGGCGTGTCCGTTCAGCGTGCCGCGATATGAGTGGTCGAAGCTGGCGCCATTGGTCAAGAAGTGCGACATGTGTGCAACCCGACAATCGGCGGGTCAACTGCCGGCGTGTGTCGAAGCGTGTCCGACCGGAGCTTCGATTGTGGGCTGGCGCGGCGAAATTCTGGAGGAAGCGGAGCGGCGGATTCTGGGGGATGCCAAATACGTGAAGCACATTTATGGCAGTCAAGAGGCGGGGGGCACTTCGGTATTCTTCCTTTCCGATGTGGCGTTCGAGAAGCTGGGCTTTGCAGCAGCACCGCAGCAGCCGATGCCAGTGCTAACAGCAAATGCTCTGGGTGATGTACCCACCGTGGTGATGGTGGGAGGAGCGGTACTGTCTGGGATCTACTGGATCACACAGCGGCGGGTGGCGGTGGCAAAGGAAGAACGACGGGAGCGGTAGCAGTCCAGTTTCAAGGTTCGATCTCTAGGCGTGGTCAGTGCGTGAAAAGGAGGTTTTATGAAAGGGCTTTGCAGCAAGATCACTTGGTGGCGAGGGATTGTCGGGTTTATCTTCGCGGCGGGATTGTATGCGACCTACGCGCGCTTCGCGTGGGGACTGGGACGCGCGACCAACCTGACTGATGCACAACCTTGGGGGCTGTGGGTAGGGATGGGGACGCTGTGCGGAGTGGGACTGTCGGCGGGCGGATTTGCGATTGCGGCAGCGGTGTACCTGCTCGGATTCGAGCGCTATCGCCCGGTGCTGCGAACCGCGGTGCTGGTATCGTTCCTCGGTTACTTGAGCGTGATTGCCGGCATGATGTATGAGTTGGGGCTGCCCTGGAGAATCTGGCATCCCATCTTCATGTGGAACCGCCACTCGATGCTGTTTGAGATTAGCTGGTGCGTGATGATGTATACCACGGTGCTGGCGCTGGAGTTTTCGCCGGCACTGGTGGAGAAAATACCGTGGCAGGGTCTGCGCAACTGGTACCTGAAGTGGCACCACGAGGTGTTGATTGCGTTGGTGATGGTCGGCGTCGTGTTGTCGTCTCTGCACCAGTCCTTTCTGGGCGGCCTGTACTTGATTACCAAAGGCAAGTTGGATCCGTTGTGGTACAGCGCGTCGTTACCGACTATGTTCTACTTATCGGCGATTCCTGCGGGGCTCGCGGTCACCATCATGGCAATGTATCTCTCCATCCGGTCGCTTAAGGCGGATGTGGATCCAGCAGTGTTGAGCGAAGTGAGCCGGCTGATCGCGCCATTGCTGGCCTTGTACGCAATGTTCCGATTCGTCGACCTTATGACCCACAACGCGATGCCATACATGTTCCGATGGCGGGAGGAGTCGTGGTCGTTCTGGCTGGAGATCGGATTGTTTGTGATTGGGCCGCTGGTACTGTTGAGCCGGGAGAAGATTCGCAACAACCCGCAAACGCTCTACTGGACGTGCGCCATGGTGGTGGCGGGATTTATGACCAACCGGCTGAATGTGTCGATCACCGGGCTGCAGGCCACTTCGGGGGTGTACTACATCCCGAAGTGGACGGAATTTGCGTCCACCTTGATGATTCTGGCTGCGGTGGTGATGGCATTCCGCTATGCGGTGATCTACTTGGATATTCTGCCGAAGGTTGCGGCTCGACCGCGCTGGACGGTGGGAACGGTGGCCCAGGCGTAAGAGGGGAGTGCGGAGGCTAACAGCCTTCGCTGTTACAGACGGCAGTATCGAAATAGGAGGGCGATTTCCATCGTCCTCCTGTCTCAGCTTTTGGGCTCTGATTTCCAGCGCAAGACCGGCTTGCGCGCGGCCATCGTCTCGTCGAGGCGTGAGATGCGAGTGTGATAGGGGGCGCCCAGCACGAACTCCGGGTCTTCTTCCACTTCCTCAGCAATCGACTTCATCGCTTCAATGAACAAATCCAATTCTTCTTTGGGCTCGCTCTCGGTGGGCTCGATCATCAACGCCCCGGAGACGATGAGAGGAAACGCGGTGGTATAGGGATGGAAGCCGTAGTCGATGAGGCGCTTGGCCATGTCCATGGTCTTGACGCCCTTGCGGGCCTGGATCTTGTCGCTGAATACGACCTCGTGCATGCTTGGAGTCGAATACGGCAGGTCGTAGACGCCTTCGAGACCCTTGCGAATGTAGTTGGCGTTGAGCACAGCGTCTTCAGTAGTCTGGCGGAGGCCATCGGGACCGTTGGCGAAGATGTAAGCGAGAGCGCGCACAAACATTCCGAAATTGCCGTAGAAGGCGCGAACCCGGCCCACCGACTGGGGACGATTGTACTCAAAGCCCAGCGTATCGTCGGAGTGTTTAACAACGATCGGGGTGGGCAAGAAAGGTTCGAGAATTTGTTTCACCGCGACCGGGCCAGAGCCGGGGCCGCCACCACCGTGGGGAGTAGAAAAAGTTTTGTGCAGATTGAGATGCATCACGTCCACCCCGAAGTCGCCGGGACGGACTTTGCCGACCAGGGCATTCATGTTGGCGCCGTCCATGTAAAGCAGTCCGCCCTTGGCGTGCATCAACGCGGCGATTTTGTGAATTTCTTCTTCGAAAACTCCCAGAGTGTTGGGATTGGTCAACATGAGCGCGGCGACGTCTTCGTTCATCTGGGCTTCGAGCGCTGAGATTTCGACCATGCCTCGGGAATTCGACTTCAAGTTTTCTACCGCATATCCAACGGTGGCGGCGGTGGCGGGATTGGTGCCGTGGGCTGAATCGGGGATGAGGACCTTCTTGCGCGGATTGCCCTTGGATTGATGGTAGGCGCGGACCATGAGCAGGCCGGTGAGTTCGCCCTGGGCGCCAGCGGCCGGTTGCAGGGTAATCGCGTCCATGCCGGTGATTTCGAGCAGGCAGTCGCTGAGCGTCTGCATGATTCGCAGCGCGCCTTGCGAGATTTTCTCCGGCTGATAGGGGTGCCCGTTTGCGAGGCCTTCGACGCGGGCCACAGCCTCATTCACGCGCGGGTTGTACTTCATGGTGCAGGAGCCAAGCGGATACATGCCCAGATCAATGGCGTAATTCCAGGTGGACAGGCGGGTGAAGTGGCGAATAATTTCGATCTCGCTAACCTCGGGCATGTTGCCGAGGTCCTTGCGCTCAGCTTTGCCCAACAGAGCGGCAACGTCCACTTCGGGCACATCGAGCGGAGGCAATTTATACGCGGCTTTTCCGGGCGAGGACTTCTCGAAGATGAGGCCTTCGTTCTGGCTGATGTGGCGCGTGGCTTTGCGGGTCATGTGCTTCATCGCACTTGCTCCTCGACGCTGGAATCGTTCATGCTGCGGACCGAGCGCTCGCTGTCGGCAACCACTCCTACGGCAGTATCGATGGCGGAACGCGTGGTCATCTCAGTGCAGCACCACAAGGCGGCGTTGCCGACTTCAGGGAAGAACTTTTTCAGGGTCAGGCCACCAGTGATTTTGTGTCCGAGCAGGCGTCCGTTGATGGCGGACGGGTCTTCGCTGGTTTCGACTACGAATTCATTGAAGCGGGGAGAACCGGAAAACAGCACCTTTGCATGTTTGCCGAATTGTTGGGCTGCGTATTCGGTCTTCGCCAGGTTTTGCTTGGCCAATTCCTTCAGTCCGACTTTGCCGTAGATGGTCATGAATATGTTGACCATTAGCGCGACCAGGGCTTGGTTGGTGCAAATATTTGAGGTCGCCTTCTCGCGACGGATGTGCTGCTCGCGCGTCGCCAGGGTGAGGACGAACCCGCGTTTGCCGTTGGAGTCAGTGGTTTGTCCGGCCAGTCGGCCTGGCATCTGGCGCACGAACTTCTCCCGGGTGGCGATAACGCCGCAGTAAGGGCCCCCAAACCCGAGGGGCACGCCGAAAGACTGAGCTTCCATGGCGATGATATCGGCCGAGCGCGGCGGCTCGACGATGCCGAGAGAAACGGCTTCCGCAATCGAGACCACCAGTAGCGCGCCATGTTTGTGGGCGATTTCCGCGATGGCATCCACATCCTCAATCACGCCAAAGAAATTGGGCGACTGGATCAGGACGCAGGCTGTATCCGAACCAATGGATTGTTCCAGTCCCTTCAGATCGATGCGGCCCGTGGCGGTGAAGGGCACAGTGGACATGGGCAGGCCCTGATGCGTGGCGTAGGTGGCCATCACCTCGCGATATTCCGGATGCAGACTGCGCGCGATGAGGACTGAACTGTGTCCGGTGAGGCGCGCCGCCATCATGACCGCTTCGGCGGCCCCAGTGGAGCCGTCATACATCGAAGCGTTGGCGACTTCCATGCCGGTCAATTCGCAAATCATGGATTGAAATTCGAAAATGGCTTGCAACGTGCCCTGGGCAAATTCGGCCTGGTAGGGAGTGTAAGAGGTAAGGAATTCGCCGCGGGAGATGAGCGCGTCAATCACCACCGGCCGGTAGTGCAAATAGGCTCCGGCGCCGAGAAAGCTGGTGTAGCCTTCGCCGTTCTCGCGCGAACGCTGGCGGAACCAGTCCACGATTTCGGATTCGGCCATCTGGCGGGGGATGTTGAGGTCGCGAGTCAGGCGATATTCAGCCGGGATGGGGGCAAACAGGTCGTTTATGGAGCCAGCTCCGATGGTCTGGAGCATCGCTTCGCGGTCAGCGGGAGATTTCGGTAAGTAGCGCATGGGAACCTACATTCGATGCAGCCCGGAAGCGATTTGATTGCGGCATCCGGATGAGCGTGCCGTGAAAGAAAAAATTAAGGGCGAATTATCGTGTAAGGCGTTCCTTCGACTGCAGATTCCACCGGGCAAAGCACCAGAAGCTGTGATCTATTCGCGCGCTGGTGTTGAACGAGTTTGGGATTAGGCAAGCTTCTCTAGTGTCCGGCTTCTTCGGTGACAAACTTGTCGTAGTCGGCGGCGGAAAGTAGGCTGTCCATCTCCGAGGGGTTGCTGAGCTTGAGCTTGAGCATCCATGAACCATGAGCGTCCTTATTGACTTGCTCAGGAGCGGTGGCCAGCGCTTCGTTGACTTCGGTGATGGTGCCCGAGACTGGCGCGTAGAGATCGGAGACGGCTTTCACCGATTCGACCGTGCCGAAGCTCTTGCCCGCAGTGAGTTCCGCGCCAACTTTCGGCAGGTCCACAAAGACGATATCGCCAAGCGATTCCTGGGCGTAATGGGTGATGCCCATTGTGCCGTCGGCGGTGATCCACTCGTGTTCCTTGGTGTATTTGCGGTCAGTGGGAAAGGGCATAATCGCTTTTTGCTCCTGGCTTCTAACAAAACTCAAACTCGGCGGCGCTACGGCTTTTTCGGGCGTTTATAGAATGGCGAAGGCACCACTTGCGCCCCCACCGACTGACCACGTATTCCTACTTTAACAGTGCTGCCAACCGCCGCGAACTCTATGGGAACGTAAGCCAGCGCAATATTTTTCTTCAGGAATGGCGCCGGCGACCCGCTGGTGACATAGCCAATTTCACGGCCATTGTCGTCCAGCACTCTGTAGCCGTCGCGGGCAATTCCGCGCTCCACCATTTCCAGTCCGACCAAGGTCCGCTTCCCACCTTCGGCTTTCGCTTGGGCTAGAGCAGCGCGACCTATAAAATCCCGCTTGTCCATCTTGCAGAACCGATCCAGGCCGGCTTCCCAGACGTTGATGGTATCGGAAATCTCGTGTCCGTAGAGCGACAGGTTGCCTTCGAGGCGGAGCGTATTGCGCGAGCCCAGGCCGCAGGCGACCACGCCAAATTCTTTGCCCGCTGCCAGGATCTCGTTCCACACTCGCGCGCTGGTGGCTTCGTCGGCGGGGATATAAATTTCGAAGCCATCTTCGGCGGTGTATCCGGTGCGTCCGATAAGGATGTTGGGGATGCCGCAGACGGTACCGCGCGTTACCCAATAAAACTTGACCGCGCTTAGATCAGCATCGGTGAGTTTTTGCAGTAGGTTGACCGCCTTGGGACCCTGGATGGCGATCTGGGTGAAGTCGTCAGAGAGGTGCTCGACCGCGCAGTCGAACTGAAGCGTGTTGTCGCGAACCCACTGGAAATCCTTTTCGCGAGTGCCGGCGTTGATGACCAGCAGGTAGTCGTCTTCCCCCAATCGGTGCACGATAACGTCGTCCACAAACGTGCCTTGCGGGTAAAGCATCGCCGAGTATTGCGCCTGACCGATGGCGAGCTTGGCCGCGTCGTTCATGGAAATGTGCTGGACGGCGGCGAGAGCCTGAGGGCCATGCAAGCGAATGTCGCCCATGTGACTGACGTCGAAAATGCCCACTCCGTTGCGGACCGCCAGATGTTCGGCGATGATGCCGCCGGAGCCAGGGTATTCGACGGGCATGTCCCAGCCATTGAACTCGACCATCTTGGCGCCCATGGCACGGTGCACGGCGTTGAGCGCGGTTTTGCGGACGACGGGAGAAGTCGCGGACAAAAGCATTCCTTAAAGGCAGCGGCGGCTGCCGGAGATTACAGAACTTATCACCCTAACATGGCGAGGCGTTGCCTGTCAGCCGGATGGAGGAACCCGCGATTCATACCACCACCGCCTCTTTGTACTCCCCATACACTCTGCGCATAGCGTCGGAGATCTCGCCCACTGTTGCGTTGGCTTCTACAGCCGCCAAGATGCGCGGCATCAGATTGTCACCGGTGCGTGCCGTGTCTTCGACGGCTTGAATGGCAGACGCAAAGGTTTGCCGGTCGCGGCGGGCTCGCAACGCTTGCAAGCGCTCCACCTGCCGGGGCTCCAGTGCCGGGTCAATGCGCTGAGTGGGAATCGCCTTCTCTTCTCCAACGGAAAAGCTGTTCACCCCGACAACCACCGACTCCATGCGGTCCACCGACTGCTGATATTCGTAGGCGGCGTTCTGGATTTCCTGCTGCACGTAGCCGCGCTCAATCGCCTTCAACATGCCGCCCATGCCGTCAATTTTTTCGATGTAGGCATTGGCGTGGGTTTCAATCTCGTTAGTCAAAGACTCGATGTAGTAAGAGCCGGCCAGCGGATCAATGGTCTCGGACGCGCCGGATTCGTGGGCGATGATTTGCTGCGTCCTCAGAGCAATGCGCGCAGATTGCTCGGTGGGCAGAGCGAGAGCCTCGTCGTAGGAATTGGTATGCAGCGATTGCGTCCCGCCCAGAACCGCGGCCAGGGCCTGTAACGCGGTGCGTACAATGTTGTTCTCCGGCTGCTGCGCGGTGAGCGTGGAACCCGCAGTCTGAGTATGAAAGCGCAGCATCCACGACTTGGGATTCCGGGCGCCAAAGCGGTCGCGCATGATGCGAGCCCACATTCGGCGGGCGGCTCGAAACTTGGCAACCTCCTGCAGAAAATTGTTGTGCGCATTGAAGAAAAAACTGAGCCGTGGGGCGAATTTGTCGATGTCGAGACCGGCCTGCACCGCCGCTTGCACGTAGGCTATGCCATTTCCCAGGGTGAAGGCGACTTCCTGGACGGCGGTGGATCCAGCTTCGCGCATGTGGTAGCCGGAGATGGAAATGGTGTTCCACTTAGGAACGTTCTGGTTGGTCCAGGCAAACAGGTCGGTGATGATGCGCATGGCCTGATGCGGGGGGTAGATGTAGGTACCGCGCGCAATGTACTCCTTGAGCACGTCGTTCTGCACCGTGCCTTGCAGTTTGCGGGTGTCGCCGCCCTGCCGCTTGGCAACCGTCACGTAGAGCGCCAGCAGAATACTGGCGGAGGCGTTGATAGTCATCGAGGTGGAAATTTTGGTCAGCTCGATGCCCTTGAACAGTCGCTCCATGTCTTCGATGGAATCTATGGCGACGCCGACCTTGCCGACCTCGCCCACGGAGAGCGGGTTGTCAGAGTCCAAGCCGATTTGGGTGGGCAGATCAAAAGCGACCGAGAGGCCGTTGGTCCCATTGGCCAGCAAATATTTATAGCGCTTGTTGGATTCCTCGGCGTCGCCCATGCCTGCGTACTGGCGCATGGTCCAGAGCCGGCCGCGGTACATGGTGGCCTGCACCCCTCGGGTGTAAGGAAACTGGCCGGGATAGCCCGCATCGCGATCGTAGTCCCAACCCGCCAGGTCGGCGGGGGTGTACAGAGGACGCACTGAGATGGCAGAGGGGATGTGTGGTTTGGAGACTTGAGGTTTGACGGGGTCGGCGGTCTTGAGGTCGGTCATATCCACCCCTGACGAAAATTTTTCGATCAGTTTCTGCGTTTCTTCTTCACACGCCAAAACGAGCTGATACCAAACCATCCGAACACGAGGGTGAAACAGATGGCAACGATCAGCCGGCCAGAATTGTGAGTTGATTGATATTTGGGATACTCGCGTGCCAAACCAAGAGCGCCAAAGCTCGCGATGAAAAGAAAGACAAAGCCAGTCACTTCCAGCCAGAGCTGGTGGAGCACTTGCCCGGTGGAGCGGGCGGTGGTGAGGGCGGCTTTCCACACGGCACTCGACAGGCGGCCCTCGTTCAGCCGCCGGCCTGCCAGTCGCGCTAGATTGCCCAGGGTCTTAAAGCTAGAAGCACTCGCCACATAGTGATTTTAGCAGCGTAGCGGATTAGAATAAGGACCATCGTCACAAAACTTTGTGACGGGTAAACATCGGGACGCTGGAATTGATATCGGGGCTGGTCAAAGGGAAAGGTTTTCTGGAGGGCTTGTGGACCAACGGCTGAAAGACATGATGAAGGAACTGGGCGAGGCGATCAACGAATCGCTGTCAGACTCCGAACCAATCTCACGCGTAGTGTCGCAGATCAAAGAAGGTGGATATGACGTGTTCCTGGTGCTGGAGGCGACCATCGGAGTCAGCAAGCAAGGCGAGGTTGCGAGTACGCCAGTGAACACTGACCTGGAATTTGCGATCAACGACCACGACGTGAAGTTCCTGAAATCGTTGCGCATCAGAATCGATGGGGAAGAGAGTAGCGACTAGCCAGTGCGTTTCGCAAGGCGTAAGAAATGCGGCTGCACCCGCGTTCTAGTGGATGGAGCTGCCCACCGAAGAAAAGACGGCGTCGGCCCGGGATCCAATCAGACGAATGGTTCCGACCACAATGACGAGAATGACCGCCAGCATCACTGCGTATTCCGCAATGTCCTGACCAGACTCGTCGTTCCAAAGTTGTTTCATATAACTCAGCACTGCATCCCCCTTGGGCGGCCCTACCAGCGCTTGGCGCAGGGTTCCTCTATCAAACTAAAGTGAATGGGAGATAACGCCAATGGCCCACCGGTGCGGGGCATGGCACAAAGGTGCTATGCCGCTATAGTTTCTCGCGCAAAAGGCTGATCACGTCGTCAGAGGTGATTACGCCCGTCAATTGGCCCTGATCGTCGATCACCGGCAGGGTGAGCAGGTTGTATTTGTCAAAGAGTTCAGCGACTTCTTTTTCTTCAGTATCGGCATGGCATGAGATGAGCGGCTCCTGGGCGAGTGCCAGCAGCGGCGTAGTGGAACTGGCCAGCGCGACCTTAGGCAGCGGAACGGCGCCGACCAGGACGCCTTGAGAATCCACCAAATAGAAAGTGTTCACAGACTCGACTCCACCTTCGAACCGGCGCAGCGCCTCGATGGCGTCGTAAGCGGTGCCGTCAAAGCGCAGCGACAAAAATTCCGTGGTCATTCGTCCGGCGGCGCTGCTCTCTTCAAATTCCAGAAGTTCGGTCACCTCCTGGCGTTCTTCCGGCTGCATTTGCACCAGGATTTCTTCCGAGCGCTCATCGCTGAGATCGCCGAGCAGATCGGCGGCCGCGTCAGGCTCCATCTCTTCGACAATGTCCGCGGCGCGGTCGGAGTCCAGCGATTCGACGATGGCCTTCTGCACTTTGGGCTCGACTTCTCCCAAGGCGTCGGCAGCCACTTCTTCGTCGAGGGTCTCAAACACGGCTTCGCGATCATCCGGCGCCAGGTCTTCCACGATGTCGGCGATGTCCGCGGGATGCAGGCGGGCAAGGCGCTCGTAGGAAATTTTCAGTTTGACCCGGCGCGTCGCATCCCGCTCCAGCAGGTCCACGTAGTCCCAGGGAATCAGGCGTGGCGGGATTCTCACTAGCAGTGGTTGCAGGACGACTGCGGGAACGATTCCCTTGAGTAAACGGCGGATAGCGCCGCGCGCGCCGATATCGACCGAGCCCACGCGCAGTCCAGGGTGGTCGCCGAACCGATCCTCCAGCAGATCGATGTCATTGACACGGACGACCTTGCGGCCGTTGATGTCAATGACTTGTTGGTCGAGCAGGTCGCGCGCCAGAAAAAGAAATTGTTCGGCGTTCTGGCTCGCCGGCCAATCCTGAAAGGGGTTGCTGGCACGAACCACCCCATTCAGCGAAGAAACGGATAGCAGGGACAAAGTTCTATCTCCGCCGCGGGTCTTCACAATGAGAGCGGAGACGCGAGCGCGGTCTTCCTGCAGAGCAAGCGCCACTTCGCGCACTCGTCCGCTGACGCGCCCCGAAGAATCCATGACGGGCGCGCCCAGCAGTTCGGTGAGGGCGACAGTGGGCATCTGCTGTGAGGATACGCAACTGGCGAGCGGGAATCCAGAACAAAGCGGGAAATGCTCTCGGCAATCAGGAGATCCGCGGTGCCGGCGCCCTACTCCAAGTCTGTAAAAGTCTAAGCGGAACCTGCCCGGGCTGTGATGCGCCTAAAGTCCCCGGCACATTGGCCAACAGCGCAAGGCGGGGGCGCCCTCATGCTTGACTCCGCCTAGCAAGGGGGATTCTCGGGAGATAGTTTCGCGGGCCCGGTGTATGCCTTTAGCCACTTGCGGATTTAAAGCCGAATAGGATTCTGACCAGGCACAGATTCCAATACTGGCGAAAGCCGGCACGAAGCAAACCTACCAATCGCTAGCGGGGTGTGTAAGCTTTTGCGCGCCCGCTAGACTATCTAATTGAGCGCCATGTATATACCCGGACGAAATCTTGAAATGACGGGCACGAGTTCGGAAGGAGCTCGCCGTGAGACGTTCCTTCGCCTGATCTCTGAATACAAGTCCCCTTTACAGCGCCTCGCCGCCGCATACGTGCGCGAGGTGCCAGATCGCGAGGATGTGATTCAGGAAATCGCGGTTGCACTATGGCAGGCCATCCCGAAATTCCGCAATGAGTCGAGCGAGCGTACCTGGCTCTATCGAATCGCGCACAATACCGCCATTACGGCAGTCACCAAGCTACGCCGCCGAGGACGCTCCGAAGCCGCGCTAGACGACTTGCCAGAGCCACCAGATCGACCGTCTCCGCCGACGAACGACGGGCTGATCGAGGCGGAGCGTCGCACCTGGTTGGTACAGGCGATCCGGCTCCTTCCCGCCGACGATCGGCAGATCGTGACCCTTCACTTGGAAGATCTCAGTCATCGCCAGATTCAGGAAATTACGGGACTGTCCGAGGGAGCCATTGCCACTCGGCTCTCGCGCATTCGCACCCGCCTGGCCGCGCAAATTCGGAACTTGGAGGTACAACCCTAATGACAGACGAACTCCGCGATCTTTGGTTAAGCAAATCACAGCGCGAATCTGGACAATGCGAATCAAATCCAACCTTGATAGAGGAAGGGGAAAAAATGTTGACTATCGTGATTGAGAACACCCGCAATTTCGACCGCCGCATCGCAGTGCGGAACGCAATCGAGTGTAGCTCCGCGCTGGCGGTGACCGTACTGTTTGCGTGGTTCGCCTGGAGGGCCCCCAGCCTGTTAGAGCGAATCGGCATGGCCATGGTTTCTGTGAGCGGCGTTTGGATCGGCTTCTATCTGCTGCGGTTTGGCTCAGGTCCTGAGGCCCTCGATCCCGGCGTAAGTCTGAGCGCGTATCGGCAGCTTTTGGAACAAGCGTACGAGCGGCAAATCCGGCTGCTGCGCAATGTTAAATACTGGTACTTGTTGCCGCCCTACCTCGGCCTGATCATTGCCAACTTGGGGCTATGGCTGCGGCTGAAAGCGAGCGGACCGATCTCGTGGGTGGCCATCGCGGACATAGGAATCGTCACTGCAGTTTTCGCGCTGGTATGGATTGCGAATGAAACCTTCGGTGTACGTCATCTCGAAAGCTTGAAGCGCGACTTACTGACCATATCCGGAGACGCTTCGATTGAGGGAAAGGATTTATAAACGAATGGCAGCACGCCCCGCTGCCCCGAGCTCCTTCCGGAACTACATTCGAAGAACAACCTTCGTCGGCACTTGAAGCCCGGGGCACCCCACTCAGGCAAAACCGGGCTTCTGTGACCCATCCGCCAGCCCGCTCTACAGTAAGGAAAGCCCAGCGCTCGCGCCTTCTTTTCCCGGGAACAAAAGCGTCTCCTTCGCAGTCTGAACCATAGACGGCCAATGTCGGAAGCCCCTCTGCGCCGAAGCCTCTCGCGGCGGCCGCGTTGACAAGAGTGCGTCGGAATAGGCAAACTTCTCACTTCGCGGTTGGCGAGCGATTTCGCGCCTCGTAGTCGGGGTACGCGCACCTCGACAGGGCATCTCGCTACCGGCGACGAAAACTCTGCGTTGCTGGCAGCAGTGCGACTATGGTTCCACAGCGAGTCTCGTACACGATGGATTCGACGCTGGAGACGGTCAACCACGCCGAAGAGGTGGCGACCCGACTGGCCACCGAAGCTGGTTTTGACGACGAAGACGTGATGAAGATTTCCATGGCGGTGCGCGAGGCCGCAGTGAATGCCGTGCTACATGGCAACGCCTACGATCTGGCGAAAAAAGTCATGGTGGATTTTGAAAGGACCGCACTCGACCTGGTAATCACCATTCGCGACCAGGGTCACGGGATGGACATGAGCAAACTTCCCGACCCACGGGAAGAAGAGAATCTGTTAAAAATGTCGGGGCGAGGAATTTTCCTGATCCGCTCCTTCATGGACGAAGTGGAAATACATCCGTCGCATAGCGGAACGGAAATTAAATTAACAAAACACGTGCACGGCCCAACCGTCACGTGAAGGAGGCTTTCCAGTGAGTATGAAGACCAGCACTCGGCAGGTGGACGGCGTCACCATCGTAGACCTCAGCGGCCGCATCACGTTGGGCGAAGGCAGCGTCGTGCTGCGCGACACCGTGCGCGACCTGTTGTCCAAAGGCAACAAGAAACTGCTGTTGAATCTCGGCGACGTAAACTACATTGACAGCTCCGGCATCGGCGAGTTGGTGAGCGCCTTCACCACCGCCAAGAACCAGGGCGGCGAGTTGAAGCTGCTTAACCTGACCAAGAAAGTTCACGACCTGCTGCAGATCACCAAGTTGTACACCGTGTTCGACGTCAGGGATGACGAAGCCACAGCCGTAAAATCGTTCTAGGATGGCGGTCGCCGAATTCCTAGCCGAATTCGAGTAGGAACAGCGCGCTGCGGTCCCGCGACCCAGGCATGAGGCTGGAGCTTTGGCTCCGGCCTCAGTGCGGCCATCGCCCGGGCCAGCCGCGTGCCACAAAAGCGAGTCGCCGCTCGTTTCCCATCGTTCCTCGCCCGCGAACCCTCCCCACGACTTACAATCAGAGTGAGAGCACGAAAGGAAAATGATGCGAGTCTCCCGCCTTGAACAAGCGCAGGTCGATGCTGGTACCGCCGAGATCTACGACGCATTTCTGAAGGAACGGGGTAACGTTCCCAACATGTTTCGCACCGTCGCCCATCGCCCGGAATATCTGCGCACCATGATCGCCCACTTCCGCACCGTGATGACGACCGGCACTGTTTCCACCAAGCTGAAGGAGTTGCTGGTCGTGCGGGTCTCGCAGATGAACCGGTGCGAGTATTGACTGTCATCACATACCGTCTTGGCAAGACGGCACGGCTGGAGCGACGAGCAGCTACAGGACCTGTCTGGATTTGAAACTCGCGGAGACTTTAACGACAGCGACAAAGCGGCCCTGCGTTTGGCCGAGCAGATGACCACCGATTCCAACGGCGTGGATGACGCCATGTGGACCGACTTGAGGAAATACTTCGATGAAGGCCAGGTGATTGAGCTCGCCGCGGCAATCGGTCTTTTCAATTACTTCAACCGCTTCAACAACGCGCTGCGAATGGAGCCGACCAAGTGACCGGTGGAACTGCACGTGCCGGTCGCTGGGGAGATGGCGGTTAAATTAACCAATTACAAAATTACCAAATTACCCAATTACCTTAGTTTGCCCAAGCACTCTCTTATGTGGCGATGCGCTCCGAAGAGCGGGAGATCGATCTGAAAAGAGCGTGAAAATTCCTCCCCCTCACACCATTCCCTTGCGCAACTCCTCCAGATGGTATTTAGTTCCCCGCCACACGATCCCGTCGTTCCATAGCGTGTGCGACATCGACCGAACAGGGTGTAGATGAATAACCCAGTACTGACTGGATGAAGAAAGAAATACCAGGGCGGAACTTGGGAGCGCCTCGACATCCCAATGTAGATGATGAGCATAGACCCGAGCGCCACGGCGAAGGGCGCACGTTGCCATCCGTGTGCAAACCAGACGCCGAGAAACGGGCCCAGATTTAAAAATCCCAGCCCCACCGCGGCACCGAGCGCGCGCGGCCATTGAAATGACAGCACGGCAAAAAAATTTTTGGTGAGGTTATTGACCACTCCCATGGCGCCGATTGCCCACCGAATCGAAATCAAGTCGTGTCCGAAGACATTGCGTTGGCGGAAACTTGCGTTCTTGATTACCTTGCCCAGTTTCATGTCGTCGAGCACTTCCATGCGCAGGGCCCGGTAGGTGCCGATGGAGTCATACACGCTGCGGCGCACCAGATTAAATGCGCCCACGCCAATGTGATCTCTCGATTTAGGGTCGGCGACCTTCCACGGGCGGTGCCCGAACATGAACATGCTCTGGAAAAACGAGATCATCATCTTCTCGCCCGGCCGCTTCATCACCATCTGAGGAAATAGCACCAGATGATCTGCCCGCTCGGTTTCGGCATAGGTCAGGGCCCGGCGCAGCGACTCGGGCTTGAACATCACGTCCGCATCGGTAAACAGCAGCCAATCGCCAGTCGCTTGTTGGCTGGCAGTCCACATGGCGTGGGTCTTTCCCATCCAGCCCGCGGGCAAATCGTGAATGTGAAGCACGTGCAGCGTGCCGTGAGCTTCGGGGCTGGCCGCCATGCGGTCCATCGTGGCGCCGGTCGAGTCCGTGGAGCGATCGTCGACGGCGATCACTTCGTAATTCGCATAGTCGAGGGCCAGCAACCGTTGCAGGGTCTCATCTATGGAGTCTGCTTCGTTGCGCGCGGGGACAATGATGGTGACGCGCGGATTGCCCGCCGGTGTAAGGTTCCATTGCTCGTCGGAGATGTCTGCTACACCGGGCATCCCGAGGGCCGCGTCCACGATGCGAGAAGACCACGCCGACCCTAGCCCACAGCCAGCAATCCAGTAAAACCAACTCATTCTTCCGGAACTCCAGCGGCGGAATGCTCCGCGGCGGAATGCCCGGCGGCGCGTATGAGGGGAGCGAATCTCATGCCATAAAACAGTATCGCAGAAGAGATGGCTATGGCGACCACCGCACTAATGAATCCGCCCTGCAGCGAGTGGCGGTCCGCGATGAAACCGATGAGCCAGGGAGACAGCGCATCGCCCAGCATGTGAATCACAAAGATGTTTACCGCGATTGCGGTGGCGCGAATGTGGGCGCCTACCGAATTAATAATCGCTGCATTCAAAGGCGCCGTGTTCAGCAGCAGCATGAACCCCGCCACCAGCAGAGCCGGGACCATGAGCGGGCCGGAATTGTAGAGCGCCACCATCATGGCGGGAACTCCCACCGCCAGGCTCACTGCCGATACCAGGTAGTAAGCGCTGCGGGTCCGAGGAAGCAGTTTGTCTCCGAGCCATCCTCCTGCCAACGAAGCCACCACGCCGTCAAATAAAATGATGAGGCCAAAAGTCCGGTTCGCGGCCGATAGCGAAAAGCCGCGGGCGCGGTGCAAGAAGGTCGGCATCCACACCTGCAAGCCGCCGAGTGCGAAGGTCATCGCCGCCATGCCCAGGGTCGCAGTCCAGAACGCCGGGTTCCGCGCCAGGCCCCACAACGTGCTACGGTATGCGTTCTCTGGAATCGAGTCGAAGCGTCCGCGTTCGGGCTCCGGCAACCAGAACATGGCCAGCGCCAGAACAAATCCCGGGGCAGCCGCAACATAAAACGGCACGCGCCAACCGTAGTGCGGACCCAGCCATCCACCCAGTAAGTAGCCCAGCGCGGTTCCCACCGGGATAGCCAGATAAAAAATTCCGAAGACCCGGCCCCGCTTCTCTTCCGGAAACATGTCGGCCACAAAAGTGGGTGAGATGGTCACGAAACTGGCTTCCCCAATGCCAATGATGGTGTGGCGGAACACGAGTTCCCAGAAGTTGTAGGTGACAGCGGTGAGCAGGGTGGCAGCGCTCCACACCACCGCGCCAATGATCATGATGCGCTTGCGCGAGTAGCGGTCGGCCAATGGCCCCATCACGGGCGACGCCAGCATATAAAAAATGAAAAACGCGCTGGTAACTAGGCCAAAGTCGGCATCGCTGCGGTGAAACTCACTCTGCACCAAAGGCTGCACCGCATAAAGCACCGTCCGGTCCACGTAGTTGAGCAGGTTCATGGCCGTGAGCAACAGCAACGCGGCGCGCGGCGATAGCGGTCGGAGTTTCACGGGTCGTTGGACTATAGCAAACGCCAACCGCGCAGAGCAAAAAACTAGGCCCCGACACTCGTTCTCTCAAGTGCATCTCCATCGCCGCCGATGAAACAGGTAGGCCGACCGTGGCCTGACTCGGAAAAGGGGGATCCATATGCGCGCCCACGTCGCCACTTGGACTGGTGCAGCCGGAGCGATCGTAAGCCTGGTTGGGCTGTCGTTCCTTCCCGCCGCCTTTGGTGCCCACGGCGACCCCGCCATGTTGGGTGCCGGTAGCGGAGTCGTCTCATTTGGCTTGATGCTGGTCTCCTGTGCGATTTATTCGCGGGCCCGAACCCTCTCTTCGGGTTCCATCCCCTCCCCCTCCAGCCCCGCGGAAAAACTCCGCAACTGCGATGTCTGCGAGCGCCATGCCCCAGTGATTCAGTGCCGAGTACACTTGCTCCATTTGTGCGGCGAGTGCCTCGCGGCTCACTATGATTTCCACACTTGTGCTTATGTCCCCAGTACGCGCGGCAAGAACCGTCCCCGCAGGCGTGCCACCGCTGCTGCCTCTTGAGCACCGCGACCGCCATGCTACTCTAGCGCTGCGTGACCACCGCGATTCTAGAAGTCTTCCAAAATACCTATCGCGAGCTGCGGCCCGAAACCAAAATGCCGGAGTTCTGCGTCGAATTCCGCAAGTTCGTCAGCATCACCAACAACATCCGCCTGCGCGATGGCACGCTTACCGTCAAACTGTCAGATTTACTGGAAGACGCGCCGCAAAACGTCCTGGAGTCGATCGCCCACATCCTGCTGGCCAAGGTGTACCGCAAGCCGGTGCAGCGCAACCAGATGCTGCGCTATCGCCGATATGTGGCCAGTCATGAGGTCGTCAGCAAAGCTCACTCGGTGCGGCAAGCCCGCGGGCGCAAGCGCATCACTAATCCCCAGGGCTTCGTCTACAATCTGGAAGCAATCTTCGACGAATTGAACCTGCAATACTTCTTCGGTTTCCTGGCCCGTCCCCGCATGAGCTGGAGCCAATTGCGCTCTCGCCACAGCCTGGGACACTTCGATCCGGCCCACAACACCATCGTGGTCAGCCGCGTCTTTGACTATCCCATGGTGCCCCGCTACGCAGTCGAGTACATCGTGTACCACGAGATGCTGCACTTGAAGCATCCCGTAAAACTGCGCGGCACCAAGCGCTGCGTCCACTCCGCGGAATTCCGTGCGGAAGAGAAGCTGTTCGGGAAAGTGAAAGAGGCCAAAGCGTTTTTGAAGAAGCTGTAAGCCTCGCCCTTTTCCGCCGCAGGACATAAGCCGCTTGCAGCCCGCTTTCTGTGACTTCCGTCACATTCCGGCGTGACCCGCCGCATTGACGGGCTCGGGGCCAACCCCTATCATGGAAGTTGAAATTGAATTTCATTTTCAAAATCAAAAGGCCTAGGTTTTCATGCTTCAGGCATTCATCATCACTCTCCGCGAAGGCGTAGAAGCGGCGCTGATTATTGGTATTACCCTGGCCTATCTGGCCAAAATCGGGCGTAATGACCTGCGCAAGGCGGTTTACACAGCGCTCGGCGCCGCCTTTGCCGGCAGTCTGGGCGTTGCCGTGCTGCTCGCCCGCACTAAATGGAACCAGGACATTTTTGAAGGTTGGATCATGCTCGCCGCCGCCTTCTTCGTCGTGACCATGATTATTTTCATGATGAAGACCGGACGCAAGATGAAGGGCGAAATCGAAGGCAAAATCGGCCTGTTGGCGCGCGAGGACGCGTGGCTCGGCCTATTCTTTTTCGTGTTCCTCATGGTTCTTCGCGAGGGCGTGGAGACGGTTCTTATACTCTCCGCCGTCTCGCTGAATTCCAGCGCGCTGATGGGCTTTTTAGGAACCCTGGGTGGGGTCGCGGTCGCCATCGCCTTTGGCGTCATGTTCGTGAAGGGCAGCGTCCGCATCAACCTTCAGAAATTCTTCAAGGTCACCACCGTGATTCTGTTCTTCGTGGCGGCCCAACTGACGATCTCCGGCCTGCATGAACTGTCGGAAAATGGGGTGCTGCCCTCTTCCAAGCAGGAGATGGCGATCATCGGGCCCATCGTCCGCAACGATCTGTTTTTCTTTATCACAATTTTTGCTTTGGCTGCCCTGATGGTGTTGTTTGAGATGAAGCGGCGCGAGCCCGTCTCCATTCCAGAAGGCGGCGCAGCCCGGCGCAAAGCCTTGTGGAGCGCCAAACGCGAGCGTATGTGGATGGCATCCGTCTATGCCAGTTCGTTCCTGTTCATCCTGCTGGTAACGGCAGAATTTATTTATACCAAAAGTGTGAGTGCGCTTTCGCCCGCCACCGTGGTCAGCTTCGTTGGCGGGCAAGTCACCATTCCCCTCTCGCAAGTTTCCGACGGCGACCTGCATCGCTTTGTCGCCAAGGAGAACGGCATCGATGTGCGGTTTTGGTTATTTCTGAAACCCGACGGCAAGATCGCAACCGTCTTCGACGCCTGTGAGATTTGCGGGCCGGTGGGCTTCTACAAGGGTCCCAACGGAGTAGTTTGCAAGAATTGCGCCGCGCCCATCAACGGGCAGTCGGTGGGCATGGCAGGCGGCTGTAACCCCATCCCGCTTAAAGCCGAAGTGACCAAGGATGCCATCATCCTCACCGAGGCCGATCTGGTCGCGGGTAGCCGCATCTTCGAGCAGCATTAAGCCATGTTTGGACGCATCGTGTACGAATCATTCCGGCGGCAGAAGCGGCGTAAGATGCTGGCCGCAGTTGCTATTATGCTAGGCGTCACCGTGGCGACCGCCATGATTGCCGTGGCCACCGACATTGGCGACAAAATCAATCGCGAGTTGCGCAGCCTGGGCGCCAACCTGCTGGTCACGCCGCAGGAAGACTCGCTCGACGTGGAGATTGGCGGAGTCAATCTCCGGCCTCCCAGCGATGGAGACTTTCTCAGCGAAGCCGACCTGCCCAAAATCAAAGGCACATTCTGGCGTCACAACATCGTTGGATTTGCGCCCATGCTTCCCGTCAGTGTCGCCTTGTCTGCCAATGGCGCCACTCGGGAGGTTCCCCTGCTCGGCACGTATTTTGCAAAGCCCATGTCGTTTGGCAAAGATGACTTCGTCACCGGCGTCCGCACTACCCACCCCTGGTGGAAGGTGCAGGGCGCGTGGCCCAATGACAATTCCACCGACGTGCTGGTGGGCGAGCGTCTAGCCACGAGCTTGGGCGTGAAGCCGGGAGATTCCCTGGATTTCGCTGACTCGGCCCACCACATCAGCGGCATTCTCTCCGTTGGCAGTTCTGAGGACAACCAGATCGTGGCCCCGCTTGCGGTCGCCCAACAGGTGATCGCCAAGCCAGGGGCGGTGCGACGCATTTACGTCAGCGCGCTCACCAAGCCGGAAGATGCCTTGGCCCGGCGCGATCCCAAGAGCATGAACCCGGAGCTGTTTGACCGCTGGTATTGCTCGCCTTACGTGCAGTCCATCGCATACCAGTTGCAGGAGGCCATTCCGCACTCGCATGCGGAGCAAATTCGGCAGGTGTCGCAAAACGAAGGAACTGTGCTCGCCCGCATTAAGGGGCTGATGTTGTTGGTCACGCTCGCTGCCTTGCTGGCTTCGTCGCTGGCAGTTTCGGCGGCCATGGCGACGGCCATCTTCGAGCGGCGAGTGGAAGTGGGGCTGCTGAAGGCACTGGGCGCAGGCGACTTTGCCGTAGCGTCGCTATTCTTTGCTGAGGCTGCACTGTTGGCCCTCTTCGGAGGCGTAGCTGGTTTTGCCGCGGGCGCGTTGCTCGCCCGCCAGATTGGGCGAACCATTTTTGCTTCCGAGATCACCATTCAGCCCGTGCTTTTTCCCATCATCCTGGCAATTGCGGTGATCGTAACTTTTGGCGGCAGCGCGATTGCCATTCGGCGAGCGGTCAAGTTTGACCCGGTGTTTGCCCTGCGCGGTGACGCATGAGCACGGTTACTGCTCCGTTTGCGCCGGATTTGCGCGAGAGGCGCGCCGGCAAGCCACACACTTCGATGTTTTTTCGCATGTTGTTGCGCGCCGCGGTGTTGCGACGCGGGCGTGCGGCTTCGGCTCTGCTGGCAATGATTGTCGCCGCCACCGTTGCCACCGCCATGATGAATCTCTACGTAGACGTACAAGCCAAGTTGCGCACCGAATTCCGCAGCTATGGCGCTAACATCGTGGTGGTCGCCAAGGACGGCGCTTCCCTTCCCTCCTCCGCCCAGGATACCGTCACCGCCGCACTGCAAGGTCACGGCCAAGCCGTCCCATTCGCGTTTGTGGTGGCACGAACTTCCAGCGACCAACCGGTGGTAGTGGCTGGCACCAACTTCGACCAGGTTCGCACCTTGAACCGCTGGTGGTCGGTAAGTCGCTGGCCTTCTGCTCCCCAGGAAGCGCTGCTAGGCATGAGGGCGGTTCCAGTAGTGGCTCCTCGAGGCGAGCCGTTTGATTTGACTTTCCAGGGGCGATCGCTGCATTTGAATTCCGCTGGCACTTTGCAGACTGGCGCCGCTGAAGACAACCGCGTCTACTTGAGCATGAATGATTTTGCCGCTTGGACCGGAGTGCCGCCTTCGACCATCGAAGTCGCGGCCTCTGGCGCGCCCTCAGAAGTGGAAGCAACCATGCAGAGACTGGCCGCAGCTCTTCCCGCCGCCGACGTCCGACCAGTGCGCCAGATTGTGGAAGGAGAGGCGCGGGTGCTGGGCAAGACTCGAGCGACATTGCTGGCCGCCTCGGTACTGATTATTCTTACCTCAGCGTTATGTGTGTTTTCGACCCTCACCGGTTGGGTCTTTGACCGTCGCAGGGACTTTGCAGTGATGAAGGCGCTGGGCGCTTCCGAGAAGCTGGTCAGCGGATTCTTCGCAGCCGAGGCCGCCGCGCTAGGGGCCGTGGGCGCGCTGCTCGGGTATGCGTTGGGCATTGGCGTGGCCGCGTGGATTGGCCGCGCCAACTTCAATGCTACTGTTACACCCCGGCTATCTGTATTTCCATGGGTGCTGGCGGGGAGCATGGCCGTGGCCATCCTGTCGGCGATTGTCCCGATGATCATGCTGCGCAAAGTGCAGCCGGCGATCATCCTGAGGGGAGAGTAGATGATCAAGCTGAAGAACGTCAGCAAAGTGTATCCCGCTAAGGCGGAAGCCAGCGGCGGGGTGATCCGCGCTCTCGATAACATCTCGCTGGAAGTTGCGCCCGGAGAGTGGTTGTCAGTCATGGGCCCCTCGGGCTCTGGCAAGTCGAGCCTGGTCAACCTGATCGGCTGCCTCGACCGCCCCAGCATGGGCGAGATCTGGCTGGATGGCGCCGACGTCGCCAACATCAGCGCCAGCGATTTAAACCGCGTGCGCGCGGAAAAGATTGGCTTTGTATTCCAGCAGTTTCACCTCATCCCCTACCTCACGGCGGTGGAGAACGTGATGCTGGCTCAGTATCTGCATAGCATGACCGATGAGAACGAAGCCCTTGAGTCCCTTGATCGCGTCGGCCTGAAGGACCGGGCGCACCACGTCCCGTCCCAGCTTTCGGGCGGCGAACAGCAGCGGGTCTGCATTGCCCGCGCCCTCATCAACGATCCCAGGATTGTGCTGGCCGACGAGCCCACCGGAAACCTTGATGCCGCCAACGAAGAGATTGTGATCCGGCTTTTGCGCGAGCTGCACCAGCAGGGACGCACCATCGTCATGGTCACCCATGACCCCGTCGTTGCCCGTCTGGCGGACCGCAGAATCGAGCTCCATCACGGCCAGATCGCCGCCCAGGAACTCTTCTCCATGGCCGACGACGAACAGTTCGACGAAGTGCTGGAAGAACTTTGGGTGGTCGAAGAGCATGGTCAGATCGCCGAGATCGGACACATGGAAGTACACGGCGCGCTGCCCGTCAGCATCGCGGTGGAGAAGATGGCGGAGATGGGCCTGGTGGTCACCGACCCTCATCCCCCGGAAATTCACAACCACAGACCGATCAGTAATCCCTGCCACGACGCGCTGAAGCCGTCAGGTTTTTCCAGCGGTGATGGTTCGCTGATTGTCCGGTTGACTCCGCGCGGGCGTGACCGTGCCTCCAGCATTATCCGCCGCCACCGGCTGGCCGAACGCCTATTCACCGACAGTCTGGCCATGGATAGCGAAACTGAGATCGAGCAGCAAGCCTGCAAGTTTGAACACATCCTGTCCCCCGGCGCCACCGACAAAATCTGCACTTTCCTGGGCCACCCCAGGACTTGTCCCCATGGCGCGGCGATTCCGCCCGGCCCTTGCTGCGCCGGACGCCTGGTGGCCGACCCCGCAGCTGTCAACCAAGTTCAGCGAGCCTAATTCTGGCGATGAAAAGACCCACCATAGGCGTGTTCGACTCCGGCGTGGGAGGCCTAACCGTACTTAAAGCATTACTTGAGCTTATCCCCGGAGCTGACTATATCTACTTCGGTGATACTGCCCGCCTGCCCTATGGTTCCAAGTCTGCCGAGACCGTTGCCCACTATGCCGTGGGCGCGGTCCACTTCCTGCAGGAACACAACGCCGAACTGCTGGTGATCGCCTGCAACACGGCCACCGCCCTGGCCCTCGACAAGATTAAGCTGGCGGCTCACGTGGAGGTGGTGGGCGTGGTCGAACCGGGTGCCCAAGCCGCCGCAGCAGCCAGCCGACGGGGCAAGGTTGCCGTTATCGGCACTGCGGCCACCGTCGCTAGCCATGCGTACCGCAGAGCTTTAGAGGCGCGCGGCGTGGAAGTGCGCGAGCAGGCTTGCCCGCTCTTGGTGCCCCTGGTCGAAGAGGGTTGGGTGGACCACCCCGTCACCGAGCAGGTCGCGCGAATTTATCTGGATGAAGTCTTCAGCGGCGAGTTTGCCGACGCCGACGCCCTAGTCCTGGGTTGCACCCACTATCCTCTGCTCAAGCCCGTGCTGGCCCGCCTCGCGCCTCCCCATGTTGTGATTGTAGATTCGGCAGAATCAACGGCGCGTGTGGTGGCCGAGTCGGCCGTCGCGCAATCAGGCGGTGACGGAGAGCAGACGCTGCATTTCTTCGCGACCGATTCGGTGGAGAAGTTTCGGCGCCTGGGCGAGAGGTTCCTGGGCCGGGCGATTCAAGACGTGCAACACGTCGACTTAAAAGAGTAGAAGCCCCGCGGTAATACAGTCGGCGTGATGTCACCCTGCATATCAAAGAACTTTGCCCCGTTTATATTAAGCTTCTGACAAGTTTCGCCAATGCGCAGCCGTGTGTATTATTGCGCAACGACTGCTGAGGATGATCGGATAGAGACGTTCAGGCTACATTGGGCAGGAATTCGCAAGAGTAGGAAAGAAGGGTAGTGGTGGTGGGTTCCAACGAGCCGCGGGTGAATCCTAGTGAGTGGTTCCAAGCAGGGGTCTTTGGATCTGCGATTCTAAATGCTTTAGTGAATGGGTGATGGTCTGGATATATCCCTCCAAAAGCTCACGTCTGCTCAGATTGTGCAGCAACTGGCCTCCGACGAGGCGAACCATCAGTGATGTCGGTAGTCCCAAAAGGGGTTCACCAGCTAACATTGTCACGGCCCATCCAGCGCCTGACGCAAGTATCGCCAGCGATCCGCGCTCTGTAACATTGCGCAAAGCCTGATCAGGGGTAACCTTGCCCTGTCGATACGCTTTGATATTCAGCGAGACGGCGAGAGCAATTACGATTGCTGGACCAAAAACCGGGAAATGGTGCGCCGCATCTGCGACGTCGGCGTGACCCACCGCATCCGCCATGTGTCCGTTAAGGTGCTGCAGGGTTTCGTGTCCGTCAAGAACGTGACCAAAAACGTCCGGGTTGTCAGCCAACCTCGCGTAGAGTTCGTGAGGTACAACTACGGATATGTCTGGGTGGGCGGCAATCGCGTCCCGCACATAATCAAGACTTTCAGTGGCCTTGAGCTGAAGCAGGCTATCGATATGCCCATGCGAGTCGTGAATAACGATGTCCCAGCCCGGATTGTTTGCGGTGTGCGCGAGCTCAGCTGAGAAACCAATCGGCAGGTGACCATGATTGAGCCAGTCAGCGTAGTCCAGTTCGAATAACTTCCCTTTTACCCCGCTAATTAAACCCATCAGTCGGTCTGGATCTTTGGCTAGACCATTAACTGCATGGACGAAGTCGGTTCCGTATTGAGGGTATTGGTCATGGAACGCCTCAATAACGTTTGGTGGAATCTGCCACTCGGCAACCTTTCCGGCCAGTATCTCCGAGACCGACACGCCTGCGATCACGGCACTGTCGACAAAATCTTCTGATGACACGGCCCGTCGGAGCAGGTCCGCAGGCTTATTGAGCGATCCTTTTTGGTTCCGATTCTCTCTTTCCCATCGCTCTCGGTTTTCAGGAGTCAATTTTATTCCTCCCTGTCAGGCGCCGAAGCACGACAAACTGACCGAGCAACAACTAACACCGGGGTCATCTCGTACGTAGCACGAACCACGCAGTCCACCCCATTGCCAGCCACGAGAGAGCCACGGCCACACAGGCCCAGCCCGCCGTGAGACGCACCATCCGCGCCATCTCTGACTCCCTCTCTTGTGCAGAGAGCAATTTCCTGCTCGCATCTTCAGCCAGGCCCCTTGCTGTATCAGCCATCTGTAGAGCGTTGGCTAGTGCAGTGCTCGCATTCTCCCAGTTGCTTTTCGCCTCCACCGCATGCTCGGATGCGCGCCCTTCGGCAGCTTGTGCCATCTCCAGACGTTCGGATGCACCTCCGAACTTGGCTGCCTCCTCGAGCAGCCGTGACTCGGCTTGGGTTACTGACTCGGCCTTCTGTATTCGTTCATCTGCTCTGCGGATACGATCGCGAATTTCGCCTTTGATTTGATCGATCTTGTCGAGAAGCTCGATGAGCTTGGTGGAAAAAAGATCATTCCAGTGATCCTGCTCGGCTAGACGCGCAAGGGTCTTTTCCACCAGTTCAGGGTCACTGGGAGAAACCATGTCGCGCATGGTCTTTAGAAAGCTCATAAATGTCGCAATTCCGCCACCAACTTCAGGCTAAGTCGGCGACGATGACGAGGATTTCCAGTCGTACTACGGCAATTGTGCTCTCCCTCACACAGAAAATCAAGTTATTCTCTCGATTTGTCACAGAATCCGACCTTGACGACGAGGCGTTGGGCCACCACGCCCATACCTTTCGATATCGACCTCAAAGTGCGCCGGGAAAAGCTTTTTTGAGTAGAAAACGCGGGTGCTGAAGCGAGACTTATTGACGTCAGACGAGCGATGGCTAAAGCCGCGCCTCGTAAAGGCCAACTTGCGGGCTGTGGGTAGGCGCGTGTGGTGGCCGAGTCGGCGGTCGCGCAATCAGGCGGTGACGGAGAGCAGACGCTACATTTCTTCGCGACCGATTCGGTGGAGAAGTTTCGGCGCATGGGCGAGAGGTTTCTGGGCCGGGCGATTCAAGACGTGCAACACGTCGACTTAAAAGAGTAAGGCCCGCTCTTTTTCCGAATGACAGCGCCTGACAAATCAGCGCATGACAAATGAGCGGGCCGCCCACCGCAAGCCGCCCACCGCAACTACTTTCCCTGAATTACTTTCCCTTGCCTGCCGTAATCACCGGAGGATCTTGTCCCAGCGCCGTGGCCAGCGCAATCAGGTGATCTTGTTCATCAATCAGGATTTCGCGAATATGCTCGGCGACCGCGTATTCGCCCAACTCTTCGCACTGCTTCACTCGTTCGCGATAGTTTCGAATGGTCTCGGTCTCGTTTTCCAGATCGAACTTCAGCATTTCGGTCGGCTGCTCAGACGTGCGCACCGGCTTCGCAGTGGACGCGGGCATTCCTCCCAGATAGTCAACCTGATTGGCGACGATCAGGGCATGATTGAGTTCTTCCGCCGCATGCTTCTCCAGTTCGGCGGCGATGTTCATGTATTGCGCGCCTTTGAGAGCTTGCGAATACACCACGTAAGAAATGATGGCCTGATATTCTCGGGACAAATCTTCGTTTAACAGCCCGATCAACTGCTCGCGCGATACCGCATTCGTCGAGCTGGATCCTTCATTCGTCGGGCTGGGCGTGTCTGCGTTCTTCAATGAATCCTCCGTCAGAGTTTTGGATGTATTGCTTGTCCCGCTATTGATGACGCACGCTGCTGTGTTGCACCGTTCCGGGTATTAGTACAGCCGGAAGCTGACTTCCACGCTGATCTGCACCGACACCGGATGACCATCTTTCTGGGCCGGCTCAAACTTCCACGTCTTCACCGCTTCGATCGCCTTCTCATCCAGACCAAGTCCCAGGCTCCGGGTCACTTTGACCTGTTGCGGACGCCCATCGGCTCCCACCACCAGCCACAGCACGCACACTCCCTGATATTTGGCCTTGCGAGCTTCTTCCGAGTATTCGGGGTCCGGCGAAAAAATTGCCCGCGGAGCGGACACGCCGCCTCCTACGCGGAATACTCCGCCTCCCGTACCGCCGCCGCGTCCCGGCCCGAAGCCCGGCCCTTCGCCGGAGCCTACGCCACCGCCGCTGCCCGAGCCAATACCGCCGCCCGATCCAGTTCCGTTCGAGGGAGGACCGGAAGGAAGATGCGACAACGGATCGCCAAGGTTCGGCATATTGTTCTGCGCCAGCTTCACTTGGGGAGGAATCACAATCGTCGGCTCCACTGCAAGTTTGGGATGGTCATTACGAACCACCACCGCCGGAGGAGTAATTTGTTCCATGGCGAACTTGGGCAGACGTCCCTTGGAAGCTTGAAATTTGTCACGGTCGCCGCCGCCACCACCACCGCCAGCCTGGGTCTTCGAGGGCTGCAACACCGGAAGCTCGTCCGAGGGAACGGTCAGAATCACGTTCTCGGTCGGCTTGATTTTTTCCACAACCTTCTTGCCAGCATAGGTCAGTCCGATAATGGCCGCCACCATCAGAATGTGCACAATGGTCGAGCCCAGGGCGCCGCCGCGCTTGTAATTGTAGAACCCCCAGATGTCCTTAACCGGGATCGGCTTGGACGTGATGACCAGCGGCGGCAATTTCTTGGGAAAGAAAAAGTCGTCGAAGTTGCGCGCCAACGATTGCCACAACGAACCATCGATGGTGCCCGCCGGCATCAGCAGGTGCAACTCTGGTTCCGACGCGGCTGCCGGTCCTTCGAAATCGCGAGGTGGTTCAATGTTTGCAGTAGCCATTTGAGTCGAAATAGCCCTCAGCCTTTAGACTGGGGAAAAAGTTTTTCGTTGCGCCCTGACGTCAGCTTGTGCCTTTTCGGCTGAGCCAACCCCAGAATGCTAGAAGTGCCACCGACTTCTTCCCTGCGAATTAGATGCAATAAGCCGCTGGAATGACCAAAATTGTATCGAGTTTTTGTTGTCGATTCCATTACTTTCGCAGCACCTCACGCCAATCCGGTTGCATAGACGGGCACTCCGGCGCTCCCTATAATAAAGAAAATTAACTGTGCGAGGGAAAACAGCCGAGTGCCGCTTGACCTGAAATCCACCATCAACTTGCCGAAAACCGACTTCCCCATGAAGGCCAACCTGCCCCAAAACGAGCCCAAACAGCTCGTGGCCTGGCAGGAAAACAATATTTACCAGCGGATTCGCGAGTCGCGTCAGGGCTCGCCGACTTACGTTTTGCACGACGGCCCCCCTTACGCCAACGGCCCGCTTCACCTCGGCCACGCCCTCAACAAGTGCCTGAAGGATTTCGTGGTCAAGTCAAAGACCATGGCTGGGTTTGATTCGCCCTATGTTCCGGGGTGGGATTGCCACGGCCTTCCCATAGAAATCAAAGTGGACAAGATGCTTGGCGGCAAGAAGTTACAGATGAAGCCGCTGGATGTCCGCCTGGAATGCCGCAAATACGCCCAGAAATTCCTCGATTTGCAGCGCGAGCAGTTCAAACGCATTGGCGTGTTCGGGCGCTGGGACCAGCCCTATTCCACCATGACGCCGCAGTACGAGTCGGTGGTGCTGCAAACTTTTTATCAATTTCTCGAACAGGATTTCGTCTACAAGGGATTGCGCTCGGTGTACTGGTGCATCCACGACCGGACGGCGCTCGCCGAGGCGGAAGTCGAATATGAAACCCATACCAGTACAGCGGTTTGGGTGAAGTATGCTTTCCTGGGCGACCCAGCGGCTTTGGATCCAGCGTTGGCCGGAAAAAAGCTGTTCACCATCATCTGGACCACCACTCCCTGGACCCTGCCCGCGTCGATGGCGGTGGCCTTTGCGCCCGACGAACAATACGTCGCGCTGGAAGACGGCAACTCTCCTGGAAATGTGTACATCGTCGCCGAGGCGCTCGCTGCAAAAGTAGAGCTGGACGTAAAAAACTCGGTAAGGTTGGATCCTGGAGCGGCCCTGGCCCGCTTCCCAGGCCACAAGCTTGAGCACACCAAGTTTCAGCATCCCTTTTTGGAGCGCGAGATTCTCGGCGTGGTGGCGGACTACGTCACCATGGACACCGGCACCGGCGTCGTCCACACCGCCCCCGCCCACGGCGCTGACGATTTTGCTACCGGTTTGCGCTACCAGATTGACGCCACCAGCCACGTGGACGCAGGCGGACGCCTCCGCGACGGCTTGCCAGAATACGATGGCTTGCAGGTGTTCAAGGCCAACGCGCCCATCGTCGAACTGCTCAAGGCCCGCGGCGCGCTTCTCCACACCGAGCCCTTCGAGCACTCGTACCCCCACTGCTGGCGCTGCCACAATCCCATCATCTTCCGAGCCACCGAGCAGTGGTTCATCGCGATGGAAGCGCCCTTTGAGGGCGGCACCTTGCGCAGCCGCGCTCTCGACGAAATCAAAAAAGTCCAGTGGGATCCGGCGTGGGGCGAGGAGCGCATTTCGAATATGGTCGCGACCCGCCCCGATTGGTGCATCTCGCGCCAGCGCATTTGGGGCGTGCCCATTGCCGTTTTTCTGTGCGAAGGCTGCGGCAAGCCGTTGAACGACGTTGCGGTCAACCGCGCCGTCGTGGACTTTTTTGCCCTCCATGGCGCTGACGCCTGGTACACCGAGGCTGCGAATTCCCTGCTCCCCCCCGGCAAGACCTGTCTAGGATGTGGCGGCTCGAAGTTTATCCGCGAAACTGACATCCTGGACGTATGGTTTGAATCCGGCGCCAGCCAGGCCGCCGTATTAGGCCGGGAACCCAGCCTGCCCTGGCCAGCCGACTTGTATCTGGAAGGCGGTGACCAATACCGCGGCTGGTTCATGTCTTCGCTGCTGTGCGCCATGCCGGCGCAAGGCAAAGCCCCCTTCCGCATGGTCGCTACGCCCGGCTGGACCCTCGACGAGCAAGGTCGCGCCATGTCCAAGTCGCGCGGCAACGACGTCGATCCGGTAGACATCTCCAACCGGTTGGGCGGCGAAATCGTGCGCCTGTGGGTCGCCTCGGTGGACTTCCGCGAGGACGTCGTTGGCTCCGAGTTGTTGATGCAGCGCCAGGCAGAAAACTATCGCAAAATCCGCAACACCTTCCGTTACATTCTGGGCAGCCTGTATGACTTTGACCCGGCGCACGACACCGTGGCCTACGACGACTTGCAGGAGCTCGACCGCTACATGCTGCAGCAATTGGCGGAGCTTTCCGGGCAAGTGCGGCAGTGGTATGTGGAATTCGCATTCCATCGCATCTACCAGGCTATCAATCAGTTTTGCGTGGTCGAGTTGAGCGCGTTTTATTTCGACGTGTTGAAGGATCGGCTCTACACTTCGGCGCCAAATTCAGCGGCGCGGCGCTCAGCACAAACCGTTCTCTGGACCATTGGCGAAACCCTGGTCCGTTTGCTCGCGCCTGTCATGAGCTTCACCTGCGAGGAAGTGTGGCGGCACCTGCCCCCCGTTGCGGGTCGCGCCGACAGCGTGCATGTGACCCGTTTCCTGAACGCGGAAGAAATTTTCGGAAAAACTGCCGCGCAGAAAATGCTGGAGCCGAAGCCCTCTGACCATGCCACCGACTGGACGGTCTTACGTGGCGTCCGCGAGGAAGTGTTGAAAGCGCTGGAAGGCGCGCGTACCGCCAAACTCATCGGCGGCAACCTGGAGGCACAGGTAACCCTCACCGCGCCAGAGCCAACCCTTGCCGTTCTGCTGCGTCATGCCGCACAGTTGCGATATTTGTTTATCGTCTCTGCGGTCGAGCTGAAGACTGCCGCGGCGGACGATGGCTCGACTCCGATCCAAATCGAAGTCGCCAAAGCTGCCGGCAAAAAATGCGAACGCTGCTGGAATTATTCAACCCGGGTTGGAGAAGATCAGAACTACCTCACGGTTTGCGAGCGCTGCGGGCCCGTGCTCGCGGAACTGGAAATGGCTGCGGCGTCGAAGTAACGGTCACGTAAGTAATCCTCATGCGCAAATATTATTTACTCATCGCCCTGGCGGTCGTGGTGCTGGATCGGCTGACCAAGCAGGCCGTGCAACGCGGGATCGCCCTGCATGACTTCATTCAGGTCATTCCCGGCTGCTTCCGGTTGACTCATGTGGAGAACACGGGGGCGGCCTTCGGTTTGTTTGCGGACTCGCACTCCGAATGGAAACTGGCCATGCTGATCTTGTTCTCGGTCACCGCCCTGATCGTGGTCTTGTTCCTGTTGTGGAAGAACGGACCGACCCTGAACTTAACTGGAGTGGCGCTGGCCCTAATACTGGGCGGCGCGGTGGGCAATCTGTGGGACCGCGCGCTGCACGGCAAAGTAGTGGATTTTTTGTTGTTCTACATCGGGCAGTATGAATGGCCTTCCTTCAACGCCGCCGACAGTGCGATCGTGGTGGGCGCCGGCCTGCTGGTGATCGAAATGGTCTTTCCCAAACGCGCCACCGCTCCCGTCGAGAATTAGTCGTCTGTATACTCCTTCTCGATTCACCCCGGTCGCGCTGGGCGATCAGCCGCGGTACCAACAAAAAGGGCGGCCCGAAGGCCGCCCTTGAGAAAACCACCCCAACTACTTCGTCATGTGCTTGGGCGCGGCCTTGGTCAAAACAGCGATCAGTGAACGCGCCGACTTCGGAACAGGCACTGCACCATCCCGCACGATTTCGCGTGCGCTAATTTCCTTGCCGTAGAGCGCCTTGTTTGCTCCATCGTCTGAGCGCATGGTCGAACCGGAGAGCGATACTCCGGCAAACAATCCCTGCGAACGCGAGTACGACAGGATCTCGGCTTGCATCACGATATCGGTTTCCGCGGAGGCATTGCGTCCTTTCGGGCCGGCCGCGATGGAAGCATCGCCGCCCAGTTTCACTTTGCTGGTCATCACTGACTTGGCGCCGGCTTCGTTCATAATCAACAGCACAAAGTCAGTGGACTCGCCGCCAATCTGGAAACCGAAGCTGCCGCCTTCCAGAGCAAACATGGCGGGCGCGCTCCATCCGCCGCTGAAGTCCTTGCCCGACCGGCAAGTAATAACGCCGCGACCGTAACTGCCGCCCACGATAAAGGCGGCCTTCTTCACTGAGGGGTAGACCACCACGCACACGGCCTTGCCCAGCAGGTCCTGAGGAATATCGTCTGGAATGTTCAAGATCGCCTTCAGCACAGTGGCGGCCTCGCCGATGCGCTCATTTTCCTTACTTTGCGCGAACATCGGAACGGCGAACAAAAGACACAACAGAGAGACCAAAATTCTTTTCACAGTGAACCTTCCTTTTCCATTTGAGTACAGATGAAACTCAGTATTTTTCAATCCTTTAAATGCTATCGCTAGCGACTACTGCGGTCAAGCACCATACACTGTATTTCCTCTCGGGAAAGGCTGTATTTACTGGTCCCATGCCCTGTGCTAGCCTGACGCTGTTGTTCCATCCATTCATCTACAAGGAGTCTCATTTATGGCCGATCTTGATCAACTAAAACGCAAATATCAACCCGTTCTTGATGCATTGAATGAACAAAGCGCAGTCATCGAAGCCGTGGACTTACAAGGCGAAAAGCTGCACATCAAAGCGGTGTGTGTGTCCCAGGCCAGCGTCAATCGAGTTTGGAATGCCATCAAAGCCGTCGATCCCACTTTCGCGGACCTAGCTCACGAAATCACCTTCCACCAGGGCGACCAGAAATACACTGTCAAGGCGGGAGATAACCTGGGCAAGATTGCGCAACACTTCTACGGCGCGGCCAGTCAGTCCGCAAAGATCGTGGAAGCCAACAAGATCTCCGACCCCGACAAAATTCGTGTGGGCCAAGAACTGACCATCCCTGGATAGATAAAAGACAACTGATAACTGAATTGATTAATCACAACTGCGGTGCAGGCGCGCTTTATCTGTCGCTTGCGCTGGTATTCTCATGTTGAATCGCCGACAGTGGTATCCCGCCATCGCCCTGCTGCTGCTAATTGCAGCAGTGGGGGCGGCGTTTGTGCATTTCTCCAGCTCGGTTCCCGCCCCGCCGTCCTCCGCCGCCACCTCGGGAGGGCCGCCCGCAGTAGATCTTGATGCTCTGCATACCGCTCGCCGATTATCGGCGCTGGCGTCAACCCCTGAAGAGCAGCGCCTCGCGCTGCAAGCGGTCCGAGACGCGGATCACGAAGTGGATCTGGCATTCGCCGGCGCGCTGTGGGAAGCATCGCAACGTCCGCCGCAGCAGAGTGATGAGATCACCCAGTTGCGCGACCGCATCAACCAGGTAACCTCGGATCTGAAGGATGAAGAATCGCAACACCAGCAGCTCACGGCGCGTTTAGCTGCGGCGGGTTCCGCCGACAAGGATGAACTGCAACAGCAAATCACACTGCTGGAGGCCTTGCGCGACCTCGACAAGGAAGATCTGGAGGACGCAAGGCAAGATCTGATGCGCGCCGGCGGCGACCCCGAAGGCGATATCCTGCGCTTGCGCGACGCCCACGAAGCGGCGGAGCGCGACGCGACCTCGCAGGCCGTCCCTGCTCCTGCCCCATCCCGTTCGGACCGGTTGGGTTCAGGCAGCCTCCTGTCGCACCTTCAGCAATGGTTCGCCATTCGCACCACGCGTCAGAGCCTGGAGCAGCAAGCCGCCCACGCGATGACTACCAGGCAAGCGCTGACCGATCTGCAGCAGCAACGCCAAACGACTCTCCAGCAGCAGACTGGCAAGCGGCAGCAGTTGCGGGAACAAGCCCATGCCGGCGTGAAGCCAGCCACCCAGGCTGCGCCTGCATCGGACGTCATCGCCGACCTGCGCCATTTCACAAATGTGCGGCGAACCCTCGCCAATCTCAAGCAGCGCATACAGGACGAGCAGACTCTGGGCGATACGTACAAGAGTTGGGCCGCGCTGGTGGCGGGCGATCAACGTGCTGCCGTTCGCAGCATTCTCCGCGATGTGCTCGGGATCCTGGTGATCATCCTGCTGGTCAATTTCTGTGGCTGGCTGGTTGAGTCTCTATTTGCTGCGCGCGATATCGGCGGGGAGCGGCGCGCCACTCTGCGTTCGGTGGTTCGCTATGCACTGCAATTTCTGGGCGTGATGGGCATCCTTCTGATTGTTCTGGGCGTACCCAGTCAACTCTCCACCGTGTTGGGCCTCGCGGGCGCCGGCCTTACCGTTGCCTTGAAAGATTTCATCGTCGGCTTTTTGGGATGGTTCGTGCTGATCGGGCGCAACGGATTGCGCGTGGGCGACTGGGTCGAGATTGAAGGTGTGACTGGCGAAGTGGCCGAAGTCGGGCTGCTCCGCACCGTGCTGCTTGAAACCGGAAACTGGACTGATGCCGGCCATCCCACTGGCCGCAAAGTCGCTTTCGTCAACAGCTATGCGATTGAAGGCCACTTCTTCAATTTCTCAACGGCCGGCCAATGGTTGTGGGACGAACTGAACGTGTTGGTGCCGCCGGGCGAAGACCTCTATGCCTTGATTGACGAAACTTTGAAGGTGGTGACCGAGGCCACGGAAGCCAATGCGCATCTAGCCGAGGAGGAATGGCAGCGCTCCAACAGCCGCTACCGATTGAAGTCTGTTTCCGCTACTCCCGCACTCAGCGTGCGGCCAACTCACGATGGGATCGAAATTCGCATCCGCTACGTGGCTCGCGCGGCCGAACGCCTCGAACTGCGGACTCGCCTCTATCAGCAAGTGGTGGATCTGCTGCACCAGAGAGCCGAAGCGGCGGCGAAACAAGCTTAACTTCCATCGGTAATGGCGTTTCTTCTTGTTCAAATGATTTGCTTAATAGTCTAAGAAACATTGCCTGATGCGACATCTGCTTTTTTCCATATAACTTGTTGAGCCATAACGGTTTACAGGAGCGCTGATTACCGAGGCAGGGGGAGGATGGATTTCCTGACGGCAAAAAGTATTATGCCCGCTGCGCAGAATGCCACGCAATCGCCTCAGGAAGCCTGTGGTGAGCCGATCGTGGTTCGGGACGACCCAGAGGTCATCCCCAGTACTAAAACGCCGTGGGCCCCCTCTAGCGTTCGATTGAAGCGGCAGTGTAAAAATTACACTGCTGGCAATACGTTTCTCGGAGCTATTTTTTTAGCCTTGTTCCCGCTCCTTCGCGGACGACGCCACCGCGATCCCACGGCTAATCCAGATCCCAACCCTCCCGATCTCGACCAAGTTCCCCTCTCCAATCACCCTGTCTGTAGGATTGGCGACGCGTAGGGCAACTCCGCGATCACTCTCGTGTTCTAATGCAATAGAAGCTATACAGGATGTATTGTAGCTGCAGTACCCAGGGGGCTTTATGGCCAAGCACAGCGCAAACGTGAAGAGTTTGATCGTAACAGCCTTGGTGGTGGGCGTGCTGACGATTTCCGCAGCAGCCCAATCCAAGGCACGTATCGTACGACTAAGCGAACTGCAGGGCGCGGTGCAGATTGATCGCAACCTGGGACAAGGCTACGAACGCGCGTTTTTGAACATGCCAGTTACTGAAGGCATGCGGCTGTGGGCGAAGGATGGCGGGCGCGCCGAAGTGGAATTCGAAGACGGCAGCGTGGTCCGGCTGGTGCCGAACTCGCGGTTGGATTTTTCGCGGCTCTCGTTAAGCGCCTCTGGCCAGAAGCAGAACACGCTACGACTGGGCGAAGGCACTGCCTATGTAAATTTCAAAGGGCAGCGCAACGATGAGTTCATTCTGGAATTTGCCCGCGAGCGCATTTCGCTTGATCGCTCCGCGCACTTCCGCGTGGACATGAACGATGCCCAAGCCAATCTGGCGGTGTTCCAGGGCGATGTGAATGTGGAAGGTCCTGCGGGCCGCGTTGAGTTGGGCAAGAAGCAAACCGCCAACTTCGACTTGGCGGAGAACGGCCAGTACACTGTGGCCAAGAATTTCGAACCAGAACAATTCGACGCATGGGATAAACAGCAAGACCAGTATCACCAGCGCGGGATGTCGAACTCGTATACCTCGAGTTATCCCTACAGCTACGGCACCAGTGACTTGAGCTACTACGGCAACTTCATGAATGTGCCGGGATACGGCAACATGTGGCAGCCGTTTTTGACTGGAGCGGGATGGAATCCGTACCAGGATGGCGGGTGGTCGTACTACCCTGGCGCAGGCTATACCTGGGTGTCGGCGTATCCGTGGGGATGGCTGCCCTATCGTTACGGCTCGTGGGCTTTCATTCCGCAGTATGGCTGGTTGTGGCAGCCGGGTGGATGGAATGGCTGGGTGACGGGGCCGTCGGTGGTGAATCCTCCGCGCCGCTTCGTATCGCCGCAACCTCCGGTGCGCGGATATGCGACGGTCGCAGTGGGTACGGGACCAGCGTATCCGCCAGTAGTGCCTCCGCATCGCATCGTGGTATCCAGTGGCCAGGCAGGACTGGGAGTGCCGCGTGGCGCGGTGAAAGACTTGGGCAAGGTGGCGGGAAAAGTTGCGACGAACGGCCCGGTTGAGATCAAGACGCCGCATGCCACTTCTGGTTTGGGCGATGTGGGCAGCCGCAGCGCGGGACCGGTAGTGTCGCATCCATCGGGTTGGCGCGGCGGAGAGCAGCCGCAGCCTCGACCGGCACCAGCACCAGCACCTCGTCCGTCGGGAGTGCCTCACGGTCCGCCGCATCGCTGAAGAGTTTGCGGCTTAGGGGTTACGGGTTGGGTTTGCGAACTAGTAGTCGGTATCAAAATCAGGGCGGCCTCATCGGCCGCCCTTTTCTTTTTCCCTTCCCTTCTCTTCCTTTTTCGTTTGCCGGTTTCTTCTTGCTAGTTGCGGATGGGCTCGCGACTTTCGCCTCAACGCACAATCACTCCCGCGTATCCCACCACTCGCTCAGAATCTCCGGAAACATCGGCGGAGGTGGCGTACTGCACCAAGTCGGCATGGCTTGCGCCCAGGCGCCTGGCAGCAGTGAGCATAGCGACTGCGGGACCTAGGCCGCACATGCTGATGTCATGCTCCATCACGGTGGCATGGAGTCCCTCGGGATCAAGCTCCACAATTCGCGCGATGGCCTGATGATCTTTGACTCGGGTGATGGCGTCCGACTCGTAGTGGTTCATGTCGCTGGAGGCCACGATGAGCACGGGCCGGGATTCGTCGGCGAGTACATCGGCAATGGCTTCGCCGAGGGCCGTCAGCACCTCGAGACGGCGCGTGCCCAGCGCAATCGGAACGAAGGTCAGGTCAGGCTCTAATTCCTGCAGAAAAGGCAACTCGACTTCGGCGGCATGCTCGGTGCGATGGGCGCGAGGGTCATTCTGCAGCAGAGGAAAGCGTTGCTGGAGTGCGGCGGCGAGCTCGGAGTCAATGGGCACGGCGCCGAGCGGCGTTTGCCACGCGCCCGAATTCATCAGCGCGAGTGGAGCCCCTGCGCCGGTATGGTTGGGGCAAAGCAACAGCACGCGGCGGTGGGGCAATATCCGCGCGAACACTGCGCCAGCGATTTCGCCGGAGTACATGTAGCCGGCGTGAGGGACGATGCATCCCAGCGCGGCGACGGGTGGAGTAGCGGCAGCGAGATAGCGTCGCACGTCCCCGCACAGAGTGTCAGCGTCGGAGGGGTAGAACTGCCCCGCTACCGCAGGACGCCGGACGCCTACCGACATGGGGATCCTCCTAAGTAGATTATTAAACTAATTGCGGAGGGGCGGAAAGTGCGCGAAACAACGCGGCGGTTTTTTCCAGGGGTACGGCTTCGGCGCGGACTTCGGGCTTGATGTGGGCCTTCGCAAAGGCGGCCTTCAGTTCCGCGGGGCCGTACTGGGTCTTCAGATTGTTGGCCAGGGTCTTGCGTTTTTGTCCGAAGGCAAGCTTCAGGAACGCAATGAACGGCGCTTCGGGCACGCCTAGCGCTTCCAAGGTCGCGGCTGGGGTCAAGCGAACCACAGTGGAGTGGACTTTGGGAGGCGGCGAGAACGAACTCGGGCCCAGTGTGAACAATTTTTCTACGTTGGCATAGAGTTGGGTGGTGGCGGCCAACATGCCGTAGTCTTTCGTGCCGGGTTCGGCGGCCAGGCGGTCGGCGACTTCGCGCTGTACCATCAGCACGATGCTGGTGAAATAGCGGCGGTACTCAAACAAACGGAACAGAATGTCGGAAGTGATGAAATAGGGAAGGTTGCCGACTACGGTCACCTGTTCCAGGGCGAGCTTGAGGCCGGGACGGGTGCTGCCGGGCTTGGGGCCGAACAGGGCGTCGAGGTCCACCGCGAGAATGTCGCCTTCAATGACTTCGATGTTGGGGGCGAGGGCGAACTTCATGCGCAATTGCGCAGCGAGCACGCGATCGAGTTCGATGGTAATGAGGCGGCGGGCGCGGCGGGCCAGCATGGAAGTGAGGGCGCCGCGGCCCGGGCCGATCTCCAGCACGGTGGCTTGCGAGGTGTCGCCCAACGCGCCCACGAGGCGGACGGCGGCGGCCTGATCGCTGAGGAAGTGCTGACCGAGTTTCGGCTTCACTACTTTGGCCCCGCCTGCTTTGGCCCGGCCGGCCTGGGGCGAGCCTGCGTTCGGCGGGCCTGCGGCCACGGCTTTCGTCACATTGACCCTCTTTCCACCCGCGATTTAGACTGACGCTTCATTTGCGCTTGCCGATCGTACAGGCGCCTACTCATAATAGCTCGCGCTCGCGTTTCATGGTGTGAGGAAGGAATCATCTCGTGCATATTGCTTTTGTGGCCTCGGAGTGCGTGCCCTTTTCGAAGACGGGTGGGTTGGCGGATGTGGTGGGGGCCCTTCCCCGGGCTTTGGCTGCTTTGGGGCATCAGGTCAGCGTGTACGTGCCGCTGTACCGGCAAACCAAATTGACGGACGCGCAGACGGTGGTGCGCAGCATCACCATCCCGTTCGACGACCAATACCGCTTCTGTTCGGTGAAGACCGCAGCGAATCAGCCGGGGATCCGTTTCAACTTTGTAGATTTCCCGGAATACTTTGATCGCGAGGCGCTGTATGGCACTTCGGCGGGAGATTATCCGGACAACGCCGAGCGTTATGCTTTGTTCTCGCGCGCGGTTTTGGAAGCGTCGAAAGTGCTGGGCGTGCCCCAAGTGTTCCACTGCCACGACTGGCAGACCGCGCTGGTTCCAGTGTTGCTCAAGACGCTGTACGGAGAGGACCCCGCATTCAAGGACACGGGCACGGTCTTCACCATCCACAACATGGGCTATCAAGGGCTGTTTCCTTCCGACATCCTGCCGCTGCTAATGTTGCCCTGGGACCTGCTGACCATGTCGAAAATGGAATTCTTCGGGCAAGTGAATTTTCTGAAGGGCGCGCTGGTTCTGTCAGACTTCGTCACCACGGTGAGCAAGAAATACAGCCATGAGATCCAGACCACCGAATTTGGGTTTGGGTTGGAAGGAGTACTGCGCGGACGATCGGCGACGGTGACGGGCATTCTGAACGGAGCAGACTACGAAGAGTGGAGCCCACAGAACGACAAGTTCATCGCCGCGAAATTTTCGGCGCAGGATATGGCCGGCAAGCAGACGTGCAAGCAGGACTTGCTGAAAACCTTTGGCATTGTGGGCGCCAAAGAAGAGACTCCGGTGATCGGCATTGTATCGCGGCTGGCGGCACAAAAAGGCTTCGACCTGATCACGCAGATCATGGATCGCCTGGCGCTGGAGGAAATGATTCTGGTGGTGCTGGGCACCGGCGACAAGCTTTACGAAGAAATGTTCCAGCGCATGCAGAAACAGTTTCCCAAGAAGGTAGCCATCCAGGTCGCCTACGACAATGCAATGGCACACAAGGTGGAAGCGGGCGCGGACATGTTTCTTATGCCCTCGCGCTACGAACCCTGCGGCCTGAACCAGATTTACAGCTTGAAGTATGGGACGGTGCCGATTGTGCGGGCGACGGGTGGCCTGGACGACACCATTGAGCCGTGGGATGCGGTTTCGCGGAAAGGCACGGGGTTCAAATTCAACGAGTACACCGGGGAGGCGCTGCTGGCGGCAATCAGGCATGCGCTGAAGGCATATCGCGACCAGGGGTCGTGGCAGACATTGATGAAGAATGGAATGGGCCGCGACTTCTCGTGGAATGCGTCGGCGCGGGAGTATGGGAAGATTTACGAGAAAGTGCGGCAGACACGGATGGTGAGAGCACCGGCATAACCCAACCCGCCGCGATGAATGATTCGTTTTGCCGCAGGCACAGAACCGAGGCACGCTAGCGCGGGGAAGATCATTCAGAAGTCAGGGATCAGGCGGGCGAGTCAGCAGTCGGACGAGCCATCAGTTTTGACGAGCTAGACTGCGGCGCTTTCTCGCAAAGTATAGGAAGACTGGGATTCCCGCGAGGATGACGGCAGATCCAGCAACGGAATTTCGGAGATTGTCTGTGAAGGTATAGAACAGCAGGACGGCCGAGGCGGCGACGAAGAGCGCAGGTACAACGGGATATCCCCAGACGCGATAGGGACGCGGCAGATTGGGCTCGCGGTGGCGGAAAATGAAGACGGTGCTGCCGGCGATCATGTAGAAAAGCCATTCGGCAAAAATGGCGAGCGAGAAGAGTTGGCGGAAGTTACCCCCCAACAGCAGTAGGACGCACGCCAGAACGGCTTGCACGAAAATTGCGACCGAAGGAGTGTGGAAGCGGGGATGCACTTCGGCGATGGCGTGAAAGAAGTAGCCATCGCGGGCCATGGCATAAGGAACGCGAGCGCCGCTCATGATGGTGCCGTTGAGCGTGACCAGCATGGAGAGCGCCATCCCCGCCGAGACCAGGCCAGCCCCAGCGCGACCCAGCACCAGGGCGATAGCGTCGGACGCGGGGCGTTCGGAAGCAGCGATGGCGGCGGCGGGCATAGCGTATTGCACCGCGGCGTTGACCAGAATGTAGAGGATGCCAACCGTCGCGACGCCGCGAATCAAAGCGAGCGGAATGTTTTTCTCGGGCCGCTTGACCTCTCCGGCGACCATGTTGAGATCGTTCCATCCGTCGTAGGCCCACAGAGCCGCTACCAACGCGGCGAAGAATCCCGAGATGCCACCCTTTGCGCCAGTGAAGGTGGTGGCGAAGTTTACCCAGCTTCCACCGGAGTAGGAGAAGCCGATGGCGGCAATCGCCACGATGATGACGATCTTCAGCAGAGTGAAGAAAAACTGAAATTCTCCCGCCTTCTTGATGCCCGCATAGTTCAACAAAGAAATCAGGATGGTGGCGGCGATGGCCACGAGTTGTCCCCACTTGAGATGGAGCGATGGACTGGCGACGGGGACAGCGAAGAACGAAAACGCCGGGAAGGTGCCCAGAATGCGCACCAGGCCGATGGTGATGCTCGCGATGGAAGCGGGCTTGGCGATAATGAACCAAGTCCAGGCATAGAGGAAACCTCCGAGCGGACCGTAGGCATCGCGGACATAAACGTATTCGCCGCCCGCCTGGGGCTTCATGGCACCGAGTTCGGCATACGTGAGCGCGCCGAAAAACGACAGCAGGCCGCCAACTACCCAGGCGAGGTACACCAAGCCAGCCGAACCGACAGCCTGCATCATTTCCGTGGGGACCAGGAAGATGCCGCTGCCGATGATGGTGCCGACCACGACGGCTCCGGCATGGCGGACGCTGAGGTCGCGTGCCAGGGCGGGGGCGGGCTGGGAGAGACGCGGCATCGGGATGAGGAAGTATACGGCACCGGGGCGCTGGAGTTTTGGGTCGGCAGCAAACAGAAAAGGCTTTCACCATGGGGGGCACAGAGGATCACAGGTAAGGCTTTCGCCGCAGAGACTCGGATTTACGTTGATGAACTGGTAGAGGCTTCTGTTTGCGGGATCAGCAGGCTGGCGATGTAGCCGGCGGCGAAGGTTACAGTCGTGCCGATCGCCACCCACCAAGTCCATGGAACACGAGTTCCCAACCAGAGGTAGAGTTCGACGGCCAGACCGCAAATCATTCCGAGGATGACGCCGGATTGATGGGCGCGGCGGGTCAGGGTTCCCAGCAAAAAGACGCCGAGCATGGCACCGTAAGCGACGGAGGCGACCTGCAATCCTACTTCGATGACGCGTCCGACTTTGTGGAGCGAGACGATCGCGATGGCAAATAGAATTAGACCCCACACTACCGTAATGACGCGGGACAGGCGCAGGCGCTGGATTTCAGTGCTCAGAGGACGGAAGCGTTCGTAGAAATCAATCACGGAACTGGACGACAGAGAGTTCAAGGCCGCGCTCAGGTTCGACATCGCGGCGGCCAGGATCGCCGCGATGAGCAGGCCGGAAATTCCATGCGGCATCTGGTGGACGATGAAGGTGGGGTAGATGCGGTCGGCGCGAAGAAACGCGGACGATGGCTTCTGATAGAACGCGAACAGCATCACGCCGACCACCAGGAAGAGAGCGAATTGGAACAGGATGGCGGCGCCGCTGGAGAGCAAAGCGAGACGAGACTGACGTTGATTGCGCGCGGCCAGCAGGCGCTGCACGATCAACTGGTCGGTTCCGTGGCTGGCGGTAGTGAGGAAGGCTCCGCCAATCGAGCCGGCCCAGAAGGTGTAGGGCTTCCAAAAATCGGGAGAGAAGTCGAAGACCTGCAGCCTGCCGGTGTGGTTCGCGATCGCGGAAATGGAGTTCCAGCCTCCGGGAACGAGGTGAAGGATGGTGAAGACGCCAACCAAAGTTCCGCCAACGTAGATTCCGGTTTGCACGACGTCCGTCCAAATGACAGCGGCGAGGCCGCCCTCGAAAGTGTAGATAAGCGTGAGCACGGTGATGATGGCGATGGACGCGACTTCGCCAGTACCGAGCGCGATGGCGATAACGATGGAAACCGCATAGACGCGGACGCCTTCGGCGGCGGCACGGGTCAGCAGGAAGAGTCCGGCGGTCAGGCTGCGCAGGCGAGAACCGAAACGGCGGTCGATGAGTTGATACGCGGTATAGAGATCGCCGCGAAAATAATGCGGAAGCAGAACGAAGCTGATGAAGATGCGGCCCACGATGTATCCCAAAACGACTTGCAGAAAAGTGAGGTTGGTGTCGTAAGCCAGGCCGGGGATACTGATGATGGTGAGCGTGCTGGTCTCAGCGGCGACGATGGAAAGCGAGATGGCCCACCAGGGAATGTCGCGTCCGGCGAGAAAATAGTCGCGGGTAGAGTGTTGCCGCTTGCGAAAGCGCAACCCGAACAACGTGATGCCAGCGAGATAGAGCCCGATGATGACGAGGTCGAGGCGATTGAGTCCCATGGAATGCGAAGACGGATTGTAACCGAAGCTTAGACGACTTTGCGGGTGACGGATTCGTTGGGGTCGTAAGGCTCAGAGGAGAGCGCGACCAGGCGGATCGTTCCGGCGCCATCGTTGCGAATGGCGTGAGAAGCGCCGGGAGAAACCAGAATCATCCAGAGCGAACCGGCGGCAAAGTGGCGATGCTGAGGGGGAGTGGAGTCGCCTTCGTCCCAGTGCCATGACCAAGGGGAGTCGGAAGACACCAGAATGGCTTCGCGACGGCGCAGGTGGAAGTGGTTGCCGCGAACTGCGCCGGTGATCATCGAGGACAGATGGATATCGGCGACACCGCCGAGGAAAGCCAGGGCGTCGGGGGGGAGGGTGAAGCTGTAGCCGCGGGCGTCGCCGAGGTTGGTGAGTTCCGTGACTTCGATCTTGCTGGACATGGAAGGCCTCCCAGCGTGATTTTAAATGCAGGCCGGGTTCGAGTGGCGGCTGTGGTAAAACTTCTGACGTGGCGTATTACCTGGGGATTGACGGCGGCGGCAGCAAGACCACGTGTGTGATGGGCGACGAGGCGTCGGTGCTGGCTACCGCGACGACCCGCGGCAGCAACCTGGTACGGTTGGGTGAGATTCGGGCGCGGGCGGCGCTGCACGATGCGGTGCGGCAGGCGTGCATGGCGGCGGGAGTAACGCCGCAGCAGGTTTCGCGTTGTTGTGCGGGGCTGGCCGGAGCGGCTCGGCCAGAGATCGCCGCTGTGGCCCGGAGCATTCTGGCTGAAGTGTTGCCGGGAGAAATCCAAATTGCGGGCGATATGGAGATCGCGCACTATGCCGCATTTGCCGGGGAGGCGGGGGTGATTGTGATTGCCGGGACCGGATCGATTGCGTTTGGAGTGAATCGGGCGGGGCGGAACGCGCGGGCGGGGGGAAGGGGCGCGGCCGTATCCGACGAAGGTTCCGGGCATTGGGTTGGAAAAATGGCAGTGGCGCGATTGCTGCGGGCTCACGACCGCGGCGAGAGGACCGCGCTGTTGGAAGCAATTTCGTTGGCCTGGAATGTGAGTAGCGTGGACAAACTGGTGCGAGCGGCCAACGCGACGCCTGCTCGTGATTTTTCGGCGCTGTTTCCGGCGGTGTTGCGCGCGGCGGAGTCTGGAGACGAGGCCGCTGCGGAGGTGTTACAGCAGGCGGGCGAGGAGTTGGCGAAGTTGGGAGCTAGTGTCACCCAGCGCTTGTTCGACGAGATGGAGAGTGTTGCGGTTGCTACGGCAGGAGGAGTGTTCCGAGAGTCGCAAAGAGTGCGGTCGGCATTCGGCGATGCGCTGCGTGCGCGGCATGAACGAGTGGATATCCTGGATGCCATGGTTGACCCAGTGCAGGGAGCGCTGGCGATGGCGCGGAGAAGTACATTGGGGAGTTAGGGCGCTACACTTCATCCTGCGCTTGCAGCTTGGCGATTACGCCGAGGTCTTCCAGCGTGGTGGTGTCGCCCTTTACTTCACCGCTAGTGGCCAGCTCGCGCAACAGGCGGCGCATAATTTTTCCGCTGCGGGTTTTAGGCAGCATGTCAGTGAAGCGGATGTCGTCCGGCTTGGCGAGCGAGCCTATCTCTTTGGCCACCCATAGGCGCAATTCTTCCTTCAATTCGTTGGAAGGTTCGTGGCCGCGTTCCAGAGTGACGAAGGCGGAAATGGCCTGGCCCTTGAGTTCGTCGGGGCGTCCGACCACGGCGGCCTCAGCGACTTTGGGGTGGGCCACCAGAGCGGACTCCACTTCCATGGTGCTCAGGCGATGGCCGCTCACGTTGATGACGTCGTCCACGCGGCCCATGATCCAGAAATAGCCGTCCTTATCGCAACGCGCGCCGTCGCCGGTGAAGTAGGAGCCGGGGATTTGCGACCAGTACTGGCGGACGTAGCGGTCGGGATCGCCATAGATGGTGCGGAGCATCGCAGGCCATGGCTTGCGAATGACGAGGTAACCGCCAGAGCCGAGCGGCACCGGCTTGCCATCTATATCCACAATCTCAGGAAGCACTCCTGGGATGGGGAGAGTGGCGGAGCCGGGTTTCGTGGCGATCGCGCCGGGCAGGGGGCTGATCATGATGGCACCGGTCTCGGTTTGCCACCAGGTGTCCACGATAGGACAGCGGCCATGACCGATAACTTCGCGATACCACATCCAGGCTTCGGGATTGATGGGCTCGCCCACAGTTCCCAGCAGACGCAGGCTGTCGAGTTTGTGGCGGTTGGGATATTGCTCGCCCCACTTGATGAAGGTACGGATGGCGGTGGGAGCGGTGTAAAAAACGTTGACCTGGTGGCGGTCAATGATGCTCCAGAAGCGATCCATGTCAGGAAAGTTGGGAGCGCCTTCGTACATCAGGCTGGTTGCGCCATTCTGCAGCGGGCCGTAGACGATGTAACTGTGGCCGGTCACCCAACCAATATCAGCGGTACACCAGTAGGTGTCTTCTTCCTTCAAATCGAAAACCCATTTGGTAGTGAGGTAGGTGCCAACCGAATATCCAGCAGTGGTGTGAACCACGCCTTTGGGTTTGCCGGTGGTACCCGAGGTGTAGAGGATGTAGAGGGGATGCTCGGAATCGAGCGGTTCGGCAGGACAATCGGCGGAGGCGGAGGCCATGACCTCATGCCACCAGTGGTCGCGTCCGGGCTGCATGTTGATGGCGGTGCCAGTGCGCTGGTATACGACCACGTGCTTGACCGAGGGGCAAGACTGGAGTGCTTCTTCTACAGCGGGAAACAGTTTGACTTCGGCGCCGCGGCGGTAGGAGCCGTCCTGAGTGACCACGGCGACCGCTTGGGAGTCGTGGATGCGATCAATCAAAGCGTTGGAGGAGAAGCCGCCGAAGACCACAGTGTGAGGAGCGCCAATGCGGGCGCACGCGAGCATGGCGATGGCGAGTTCCGGCGTCATGCCCATGTAGAGGGCGACGCGGTCTCCCTTTTTCACGCCCATCGACTTTAGAACGTTTGAGAATTTCTGCACTTCGTGGAGCAACTGCTGGTAGGTGAGGGTGCGGACTTCGCCAGGCTCTCCTTCCCAGATGAGCGCAGCTTTGTTCTTGCGCCAGGTGGCGACGTGGCGGTCGAGACAGTTGTAAGAGAGGTTGATCTGGCCGCCGGAGAACCACTTGGCCCAAGGCACGTTCCACTCCAGCACCTTGTCCCACTTCTTGAACCAGTGCAAGTGGTCGGCGATGCCAGCCCAGAATTTATCAGGCTCATCGATGGACTCGCGATAAATCGCCTGATACTGGGCGAGGGTCTTGATGTGAGCGCGTTCGCTGAATTCGGCGGGCGGCTCAAACTTGCGCTGCTCTCTGAGGATGGAATCAATGTTGGGATCAGTCACGTTCTCGGCCATAAGAGTAGGTCACCTAAAGATTTTGTAACCAACGCAAATTCTAGTTCCCACGAAAAATATTTGCCACTGGGCTGGCTGGCGCGTGGCGACGATTGTCGCCACGCGAGCAATGGAGCAATTGCTACGCGTCGCTTGCAAATCCAGAGCAACGACTTTTCCAAAGTCTCACTGGCTCGGTCAGACTGGAGCGCCGTGAGCGTTAGTGGCTGGTAGCCTTTTCTGCGCCCAAACCGGTGTTGGAGCGAACGAGCAGCTCATTGTACTTGTGGAGCGCCGTGGGCTCGTGACTCAATAGCGTCCCTAGAATTGCACCTGCAAACCCCAAAGGGATGCTGAGGATGCCGGGATTCTCTAAGGGAAACAGAGGCTTCATCTGGAACAGGTGGCGGGCGGCGCCGACCACGGTCGGGGGATCAATGCCCATCAGGCTGGGGCCAACCAGGATGAGGCCAATGGAGGCGACCAATCCGGTACCCAGTCCCATGACTGCGCCCATGGTATTGAACCTGCGCCAGAAAATGGAGAGCACGATGACGGGCAGGTTGGCAGAGGCGGCGACGGCAAAGGCCAGCGCCACGAGAAAGGCAACATTGGCGGTGGGACCGAGCAGAATCGCGACGAACATGGCGACTGCCCCGACGCCGAATGCCGAGATGCGCGCGACCAGGATTTCCTCGCCCGGTTTACGCTCGACGCCATTGTGAATCACGTTGGTCCACAGATCGTGGGCGAACGAGGTGGATGCGCTGATGGTGAGACCGGCCACGACGGCCAGAATGGTGGCAAAAGCAATGGCAGAGATGAAGGCAAAGAAAACATCACCTGCAAGATTCTGGGCCAGCAAGGGCGCGCTCATGTTGGTGCCGCCGTGAGTGGAAATATAGTCGCGGCCGACGATGGTGGCAGCGCCAAATCCCAGGAATGTGGTCATGATGTAGAACGATCCGATGAGCGCCATGGCCCAGACCACGCTGATGCGGGCGGTCTTGGCGTCGGGCACAGTGTAGAAGCGGACCAGGATGTGGGGCAGGCCGGCGGTACCGAAGATGAGCGCCAGGCCGAGGGAAATGAGATCCAGCGGGCCATAGGGCGGCTTGTAGCGCAGACCCGGCTGGAGAAAGTCTTTGACCACCGCAACGCCTTTGTCGTGATAAGTGACATGGCCGATGGCATTGAAGAACTCGCTCAAGCTGAAGTGAAAGTGGGCAATGACCAGAATGCTAAGCAACAGGGTCCCGCCCATAAGCAGAATGGCTTTGATAATCTGCACCCAAGTAGTGGCCAACATGCCGCCGAACACTACGTACACAATCATCAGGACGCCGACGCCGATGACAGCGGTGCGGTAGCTGAGGCCGGAGTCCTTCAGCAACAGAGTCACCAGGGTGCCGGCGCCCACCATCTGGGCAATCATGTAGAAGGTGCTGACGGTGAGAGTGCTGAGCGAGGCCATTGCGCGCACCGGGCGCGCCTTCAGGCGATAAGCGAGGACATCGGCCATGGTGTAACGGCCGGCGTTGCGTAAAGGCTCGGCGACCACCAGCAGGACGGTGAGGTAGGCCACCAGCCATCCCACGGAGAACATGAATCCGTCATAGCCCTGGAACGCAATGATGCCGGCGATACCCAGGAAGGAGGCGGCGGACATGTAATCGCCGGCGACCGCAATGCCGTTTTGCCATCCCGTAACGCGGCGGCCTGCCGCGAAATAAGCGCTGCTGCCAGCTGACCGCTTGGAAGCCCAGTAGGTGATGCCCAGCGTGATTGCGATAAACGTCAGGAACATGACCAGAGGAGTGGACATGGCTACTTGCCTCCGCGGCGAAGTTCAGATTTGTCGATGATGTCCTTGGCCAACTTGTCGAAATCGCCGGCCGCCTTGACGTAGAGCCAGGCGACCGTCCAAGCCATGAAGAACTGCGAGAGGGCGAACAGATAGGCGAGATTGACGTTGCCGATCACTTTTGTGGCCATGAATTGGGGAGCATAGCCCACCAGCACGGGTAGAGCGAAGTAGTACACAATGAAAAAGACAAACGCCGGAACGATGAAGACTTTCTTAGTGGCCATCAGGTCTTTGAATTCTTGCGAGTCGGCGATGCGGTCCCACTCGGTAACATTCATGTCGGCGAGTTGCTTGGCTTCAGTCATGGCCTTCCTTTGAGTGAGGCAAGCGAGTGGAACCCGCTTGCCTCGCTTGAGAATGTATCAGAAAGTAAAAGTGGGGCCGACTTCAGAACGGAAGTCGTGCCAAATCCGCGCCGGGAATCCACGATAGGTGGGGTAAGGCAATACGCCGGTAGGATCGCCCACGGCTCGAGTGCGATAGTAGGACTCCTCTGCTGTGAAGGTAAGCCAGTTGTTGAATTTGTAGTTGAGGGTCCCGGCGAGCAAGTCGTTCTTCTGCCTGGTGTTGCCAATGCGGCGGACGTCATTCTTATTGGCTACGTCGAGGGCGTAGTGGAGATAGAGGATCCAGCCATTGTTGCGTCCCTCGGAATCCGCATGGAAGATGCGGGACAAGGGAAATCCAAGATTGACGAACCCGCCCTGGGAGCGCACCGAACGCTGCGGGGCGACGCTGGGATTTCCACCGCGGAAGCCGAACAGCACGGCGGACGACTGGTCGTTGGACAGGCCTTCGGCGACGGGCGCGCCGGTGTCAAAGATCAGCTTGTCATTGAAGTTTGAGAACAGACTGCCGACAAAGTACCAGCGCAGGTCAGAGCCGCTCCAATATTTGGTGATGACGGTAACGTAGCGAGTGGGAAGTTGCAGTTCGCCGGTCCATCCCCAACGTTGGGAGCTGACCTGGGCGCCGTGCGGGAAAGCCGCCTGGAAGATGGTGGTGCTGGGGCAGGCGGGGAAGGCAGTGGCGCAGAGAGGAACATCCGCGGCTCGCACCAGGGCTTTGCGCTCGCCCTGAACACCGCTAAAGATGATTTGCGCGGGGGCAACGCCGGGAGCCTTGTCCAATTGAAACTGGGTGACCAGGCGGGCCTGGACTTCCGGCCGACCCGAGTCGGCGCCCTGGCGCTCGCCGTATCCCAGTTGATTGTCGATGGCTTTGGGGTCGTTGCCGTAAGCCGGCATCACGATGGCAAACTCGGGCTGCACGAACACGTGACGGGAGCCGCCCAGCTTCCGGCCCATGCCGAAACGGAATTGCGGAGCGCGTTCATACAGGGTTCCGAAACCGAGGCCCAGGCCGGTAGTTTCATAGAGCGCGGGGAGGGTGGAGGAACCGAACGGGGTCCAGTCCTGACCGAACAGAGCGAACGCGCTGGTGGTATCGCTGAAGCGGTGGTCAATGCGACCGTAGGCTAGCCGAATGGAGGCCTGGCTGGAACGAATGGTGGAAATGTTGCGGTTCAGGGCGCGGGTGTAATTGCCTTCGAAGTCGAATTCGAACTTGCCTGTCACCGCCGTGTCTTTGCCGGGATCTGCCCAGTCGAAGTTGATGCCGAAGCGGGCAAAGCGGGCTTTGACGTGAAACTCCGCGCCTCCGGTGGGACCGGGATCAAATCCGGTGCTGCCAAATGCATTGGTCTGGCTTATGAAAGCCGGCAGAGGCATGTCGGTGCCGTAGGGAGCGGAGGAATCATAGATGGAGCTGGCTTTGATTAGACCGTAGAGCTTGATCTTGGCGCCGCTGCCGAGTTTGAGGTCGGGAATCATGCCGCTGGGCGGAGAAGGCTCCAGTTGCAGTACGCGCAGAGGGGCGACCGCTGGGATCACTTTGGGCGCGGCGGCCTTGGGTGCGGCGTCGGGAGGCGGCAGCACCAAAACACCGGGGGCCGGCACGATGGGCAAGGTGGAAGCGACCAGATTGGCGGGCACCTGAGCGGAGGCGGGGGCGAGGGAGTCAAATTCAGTTGCACTGATCAGGCCCTTCTGCTTAAGCAAGACCAGGAGCCGGGAGCGCTGCTCGACGGCAGAGGAGCCGAGGCTGCCGGCTTCGGCAGAAGTAAGAATTCCTTTAGAGACCAGCACCTGAACCAGTGGGTCGGTCGAGTTGTTGTTGTTCTGGGCATGCGCAGCTGCGCCGATCAAGAGGGCGAGGAGAAGCGTCCAGAAGGAGAAGAGACAGGAGGAGAAGAAAGTCTTGGCGGTCATTGCAATAAGCCTCCGCAAAAGAAGGTGCGTCCGCATATGGGAAGCGATTGTGACCGGAACCGAACGGTCGTTCAGTGATGCTGATCACCCATTGCTGTGACTTCGCACGGCGAGGGGGCGGAGGCAGCACCGACCTTCCTGTGATGGGCGTCACACGCTCCTGTGACCGGGGTTGCCGACGCGGCGGGGCCTTCACGAGCATGATGAAAGCAACGGTGAGCCAAGGCTCGCCGCGACCGGCTCTAGTCTGGGTTGGTTGTGCAGAGCGCATTTATTCAGCCCTCCGGGGCAGCCGCACTAAAGGGGAAAACATGACTCGCAAGTTCAAGACCATGGACGCCAATGAGGCAGTCGCGCATGTGGCATATCGCGTCAACGAAGTGATTGCCATTTATCCGATTACGCCATCCTCCACGATGGGCGAGTGGGCCGATCAATGGGCCTCCGAGGGTGTACCGAACATCTGGGGATCCGTGCCGCACGTGATGGAGATGCAAAGCGAGGGCGGAGCCGCCGGAGCGGTCCACGGCGCCTTGCAGACGGGATCGCTGGCGACGACATTCACCGCGTCGCAAGGACTGCTGCTGATGGTCCCGAATATGAATAAGATTGCAGGCGAGTTGACCGCGACCGCGTTTCATGTGACGGCCCGAACCATCGCGACCCACGCGCTGTCCATTTTTGGCGACCACAGCGACGTGATGTTCTGCCGGACTACCGGGTTCGCTATGCTGTGCTCGAACTCAGTGCAGGAAGCGATGGACATGGCGCTGATTGCGCATTCCGCTACGCTGGAGACACGCATTCCATTCCTCCACTTCTTTGACGGGTTCCGAACGTCACATGAAGTCAACAAGATTGAACTGCTGGAGGATGATGACCTGCGGGCGCTGATCAACATGGAGCGGGTCTTCGAGCATCGGCAACGCGCCTTGTCGCCTGACCATCCGGTGCTGCGCGGAACTGCCCAGAACCCGGACGTGTTTTTCCAGATTCGCGAGACAGCGAATCCGTTCTACGATGCCTGTCCGGGAATTGTGCAGTCAGTGATGGATAAGTTCGCGCAAGTGGTGGGTCGGCAGTATCACCTGTTCGACTACAGCGGCGCGCCAGACGCAGAGCGAGTGATTGTGATGATGGGCTCGGGGGCGGAAGCTGCCGATGAGACAGTGGAAGCGCTGAACGCCAAAGGCGAAAAGACCGGGTTGCTGAAAGTTCGCTTGTTCCGGCCGTTTTCAGTGGAGCACTTTCTGGCCGCGCTGCCCGCGACGGTGAAGCAGATTGCGGTGCTGGATCGCACCAAAGAAGCGGGAGCCGCAGGCGATCCGCTGTATCTCGATGTGGTGAACGCAATTCACGAAGGTGGACAACGGCACATTAGCCAAGAGATTCGGCCGCTTGTGATTGGCGGGCGCTATGGTCTTTCGTCCAAGGAATTTACGCCAGCCATGGTGAAAGCGGTGTACGACAATCTGAAGGAGACCGCCCCCAAAGAGCATTTCACGATTGGCATTCGCGATAACGTAGGCCACACCAGCCTGGACTACGACCAGGAATTTTCGACGGAGCCAGCCAGCGTTGTGCGGGCGCTTTTCTACGGACTGGGCGCCGACGGTACGGTGGGAGCAAACAAAAATTCGATCAAGATTATTGGGGAAAACACCAGCAATTACGCGCAAGGATTTTTTGTTTACGACTCGAAGAAATCGGGCGCGGTGACGGTTTCGCACTTGCGATTTGGCCCCAAGCCGATTCATTCGACCTATTTGGTGTCGAAAGCAAACTTCATTGCCTGCCATCAGTGGATCTTTCTGGAGCGGTACGACATGTTGAGCGCGCTCGTGGAGGGCGGGACGTTCCTGCTGAACAGCCCGTTCGGCGCCGATGAAGTTTGGGACCATCTACCGCGCACAGTGCAGGAGCAACTGATTGCCAAACGCGCCAAGTTCTATGTGATTGACGCCTACAGTGTGGCCCGCGACACCGGGATGGGCAGCCGCATGAATACGATTCTGCAGGTGTGCTTCTTTGCGATTTCCAAAGTGTTGCCACGGGAAGAGGCGATTGAAGCGATCCGGGAATCGATTCGCGATACTTATGGCAAAAAAGGCGAAGACATCGTCCGGAAAAACATGCAAGCGGTGGACGAAACGCTAGCGCATTTGTTCACAGTCACGGTACCGACGACGGCGACCAGTAGCATTCCGATGCCAGAGCCTTTCCCTTCGAACGCACCGCGGTTTGAGCGCGAAGTGCTGGGAACCATTTATGGCAACCGCGGCGACGAACTACCGGTCAGCGTGTTCCCAGTGGACGGAACGTTCCCCACGGGCACGGCGAAGTGGGAGAAACGGAATCTGGCACTGGAGATCCCCGAGTGGGACACCAAGACCTGCATCCAATGTGGAAAGTGTGCGATGGTGTGCCCGCATTCGGTGATCCGCATCAAGGTGTACGACAGCCGGCTGTTGGAGGGCGCGCCCGCGACCTTCAAAACGACTGATGCACGCGACAAGGAATGGCTGGGACTGAAATATACGATTCAGGTGGCGCCGGAAGACTGCACGGGGTGTGGGATTTGCATTGATGTGTGTCCGGCGAAGAACAAAGGGGAAACGCGGCTGAAGGCCATCAACATGGCGCCCCAACCGCCGCTACGCCTCTCGGAGAAGGATAACTGGGATTTCTTTCTCCAGATACCGGAACTTGATCGCCGAAACATCAAGGTGGGCAACATTCGGCAGCAACAAGTACAGGAACCGCTCTTTGAGTTTTCTGGAGCCTGTTCGGGATGCGGAGAGACTCCGTACTTGAAGCTGGTTTCGCAGCTCTTCGGAGATCGGGCGGTGATTGCGAACGCCACCGGTTGTTCGTCTATTTATGGCGGGAACCTGCCGACGACGCCGTGGACGAAAAATGCGGAAGGTCGGGGACCAGCATGGTCGAATTCGCTGTTTGAAGACAACGCGGAGTTCGGGTTGGGATTCCGGCTGTCAATCGACAAGCAGACTGAATTTGCGCATGAGCTGCTAAATCGGCTGGCGGCAACGGTAGGCGAGGAGTTGGTGGCGAGCATCCTGTCCGCGCCGCAAAAAGACGACTCGGACATTTACGAACAGCGCGAGCGAGTAGTGCGATTGAAAGAGGCATTGAAAGATCTGCCTTCGCTGGAAGCGCGACAACTGCTGGCTTTGGCTGACATGCTGGTAAAGAAGAGCGTGTGGATCATCGGCGGCGACGGCTGGGCGTATGACATTGGATACGGCGGGCTGGATCATGTGATGGCGAGCGGTCGCAACGTGAACATTCTGGTACTGGATACTGAGGTGTACTCGAACACCGGCGGGCAGTCGTCGAAGTCCACTCCGAGGGCCGCGGTAGCAAAGTTCGCGGCAGGGGGCAAACCGGGGCCCAAGAAGGACCTGGGAATGATGGCGATGAGCTATGGCAATGTGTATGTGGCGAGCGTGGCGATGGGCGCCAAAGATGAACACACCCTGAAGGCGTTCCTGGAGGCGGAGGCATACGATGGACCCAGCTTGATCATCGCGTACTCGCATTGCATTGCGCATGGCATCAACATGACCACCGCGCTGCAAGATCAAAAGACCATGGTGGACTCAGGACAATGGCTGCTGTACCGTTATCACCCAGAGCGCGGAATGGCGGGAGAGAATCCGTTGAGCTTGGATTCACGCAAGCCCACTCGCAAAGTGCAGGACTTTCTGCAGATGGAAACCCGCTTCAAGATGCTGACCAAGGCGAAGCCGGAAGCGGCGAAAATCCTGTGGAAGCAAGCACAGCAGGACGCCGATGTTCGGTATCGCTTCTATGAATATATGGCGTCGCGTCAATTCGAGGAAAAGACCCCGGAGAAGCACTGAGGCCGGCGTGGGAATGTAGGTTTGAAATTGCAGGGCTGAAGACGCCATCGGCGTTCAATAGAAAATGCGAAACTTGATAGGAACCATCCGGGAGGAATCATGCTGGACCTAACCACGCAGTATCTGGGCATCACGTTGCGGACGCCGCTAGTGCCTTCGGCATCTCCGCTCTCCCAGGACATTGACGGCATCCGGCGGCTGGAAGATGCGGGGGCGGCGGCCGTGGTGCTGTATTCCTTGTTTGAAGAGCAGTTGAACCTCGATGCCCAGGAGTTGGACCATAGTCTTTCCGCCGGCACAGAGAGCTACGCTGAGAGCCTGACCTTTCTGCCCGAGATGGGGCCATTCCGCCTGGGGCCGGAGGGGTACCTCAACCACATTCGCAAGGCGAAGGAGGCGGTGAAGGTCCCGATCATCGCCAGCTTGAATGGAACGACGGTGGGAGGCTGGACGGACTACGCCAAGCAGATTCAGCAGGCGGGGGCGGACGCGCTGGAGTGCAACATCTACTGGATCGTCACCGATCCGGAGCTTTCGTCGGCAGATGTAGAGCAACGCTACGTGGACATCGTGAAGGCGGTGAAGGCGGCGGTGACCATTCCCGTGGCCGTCAAGCTGAGTCCCTACTTCAGTAACATGGCGAACATGGCGCGGCGGCTGGACGATGCGGGAGCCGATGGGTTGGCATTATTCAACCGTTTCTACCAACCAGACATTGACCTGGATGAGCTCGAGCTGAAGCCGAACGTTTTGCTCAGTACGCCCCAAGCCTTGCGATTGCCCTTGACCTGGATTGGAATTCTGTTTGGGCGAGTGACGGCGAGCCTGGCGGCAACCAGTGGGGTCCACGGGCCGGAAGATGTGGTAAAGCTGCTGATGGTGGGCGCCAACGTCACCATGCTGTGTTCGACCCTGCTGCGGAACGGCATCAATCACTTGCGTTACGTAGAACAGGGGTTGCGCGACTGGATGGGAGCGCACGAGTACGAATCGGTGAAGCAGATGCAGGGGAGCATGAGCCAGCTGCGGTGCCCGGATCCGGGGGCGTTTGAACGAGCGCAGTATATGAAGGGCGTCAAGGGCATCCAGCATGTGATGGTGACGGGGCGAGAGGCGTGGAGGCTGTTGAACGGAGGGTAGGGCCGTTCGCGCTGACTGTCCTCGCCTATCTTGCAATTAGTTCGCTGGTGAGGGCTGGCGAAATGCGGGATTAGATAGTCAGTACTCTGGGATGTATTCGGCGACGGGTCCGCGCACGAGGATATAAGCGCCGGGCCCCTGGTTTCCGCGTACCGCGCGGACAAACTCGGCGACGAAGAACCCCGCCTGCATGGCTTCGCGAAACGCCCA
>JBBQVN010000002.1:0-91182 GCA_038211475.1 Terriglobales bacterium
ATTTTCCCGATGCCAACTTTGCCACTGCCGAAACATTTCGTCGGTGTATTTGCGATCGCCGGTGAACCGGTAGGCCTTGGCGAGCGTCACCCAATGCTGGTGGCGGTTCAACTCCCAGGTCACCTTACTATCGCCAACTTCCTGAAAATCCAGATAGCCGACCTGATGGAAAGACTTTCGGGGAGCAACTTTGTTATGAAGCGCATCCCGGTGCCAATCGATGGGAGCTCCATAGTCCAGGGGTCCGCAGCCAAGAAGATCGAACTGATGACGGCAAATCTTGTCGGCCTGGAGAATGGTTTGGGATTCCACCTCGGGGAGCCGATCACGGAGAACGGCAATCAAGGAATCGACCGACTCCGGAGCGAAGAAAAACCGGGCTGGGGAAACTGATTCCGGGGCGACGGACTGGCTGGAAAAATCAAAACCCCATTTGGCCAAAGCGGCATCCGCGCGTTTTGACAACTCTTGGCGGGACCGAGTCAGTAGCTCTCGCCCATCCATTCCTGCAATGCGCTTCGCGATTGATCGCCAGGGCCTCGGTGCCATTCGTGCCTCTGCAGGACGGTTCATTTGCACTCCGCGAACCGGTGTCGCGGAGTTTCTTCTTTCTCGCAGGGTAAGGTTAAACTTAACATAAGCGGCTCGAGCTACGAAGCAAGCCAAAGTGACGCAAGCGGGGGCCCGGCGGAATCATTGATGCAGGCTGACAAAACGGTTTTTCTGATGTATCACGAGTTGGAAATGGCTCACCGGCCGGTCAGCGTGACTGATCCCGGATACATGCGCTACGTAGTAACCGCCGACAGTTTCCGCGAGCAAATGAACTGGTTGCGACAAGAGGGGTGGCGGGGCAAGAGCGTATCCCAAGCGCTGGAATTTTCGGGGCAACCAGGGGTGGCGCTTACGTTTGACGATGGGTGCGAAACCGATCTGCTGGCGGCTGCGCCTATTCTGCAGACCCACGAATTTAATGCCACGTTTTACATCACCGTTGCATTTCTCGGCAGGCGCGGTCACCTGACTGCGGTACAACTGCGCGAACTGGCATCGCTTGGCTTCGAAATTGGATGCCACTCCATGACCCACGCCTATCTGGACGATCTGAATCAAGAGGGTCTGGAGCGAGAAATCGTCCAAGCCAAACATGAACTGGAAGACATCATCGGAAAGCCGGTCGCGCATTTTTCCTGTCCCGGCGGACGTTTCGATTCGCGAGTCACGCAGCAGGTGGAGGCGGCCGGCTATCGCACCATGGCTACAAGCCAGGTGGGTGCACACGCCAGCGCCTCCAACCCATTTTCCTTGGGACGTTGTGCAGTGCTGCGAGATTTGCAACCGATGGGTTTTCAACGGCTATGTAGCGGGGAAGACCTGTGGAAGATCCGCCTGAGGGGATCTGTGCAAGACGCAGGCAAGCGACTGCTGGGCAATGCGCTATATGGAAGGGTACGAAGTGCAATCCTAAAAAATCGTTAGCCGGATGCGCTGCGGGGCTCGGTATCGCGATTAGTTTAATGCGGGAGCGGATTGTTTAGGACAAATTGAAATCCATGAACGCTGGGAACGAGTCGACAATCAATCGCAGTACCGCGCCGGTCTTCGTACTGGGCAGCCCCCGTTCGGGTACAACCCTGTTGTATGACATGCTGATTTCCTCCGGCCACTTCGCGGTCTACCTCGGCGAATCCAACGTCTTCAATCTGCTAGTCCCCCGTTTTGGCGATCTGCGCAAGCGTGGCAATCGTGAGCGGCTGCTGAACGCCTGGCTGGGAAGCAAACTGTTTCGTGCCACCGGCTTGGATGAGCAGCTAATTCGTACGCGCATTTTGAATGAATGCAAACACGGTGGAGACTTCCTGAGCATCGTGATGGGGGAGGTTGCCAAGGCGCAGGGTGTAAGGCGTTGGGCTGAGAATTCGCCGGAGGCGATGCTCCATCTGCCTACCATCAAGAAGCTGATCCCGCACGCCCTCGTGGTTCACATTATTCGGGACGGCCGCGACGTGGCCGCCTCGCTGGGCCGGCTACGTTATGTGCGGGCCTTTCCGTGGGAGGACCGGCACAGCATTGACGGCTGCGGATTGTACTGGGAGTGGATGGTTCAGAGGGGGCGACGGTTCGGCAAAGACCTGGGTGCGGACTACACCGAAGTCCACTTTGAGGACTTGATGGCAAAACCGCGCGAGACTTTGGCAAAGGTCGGCGAGTTCATTGGCCAAGAGCTTGACTACGACAAAATTCAGCGAGTTGGATATGGCTCGATCCGCAGGCCCAACACTTCGTTCGGGCAAGAGTCCCCCGCGGCAGGATTCAATCCGGTGGGCCGCTGGAAGAAGAGTCTATCGAGCCAACAGTTGGTCCGTTTGGAGAGTCTGATCGGCAGCACGCTGACAGACCTCGGCTATGTACCCGCCACCGGGGGTGACCAAAAGGGACTCAGCGCGCAAGTTGGTATATCACGGTGGCTGCACCGTAGTTACTTTCGGGCGAAGGTCTGGTACAAGAACGATCCCTTGATTCGAATGCTAAGACCAAAGATGACCAGCGCTGACATTGACGACATTGTTTTGGCGGAAGATCACGCCCCGCCCGGCCTTCCAACATCTGTCTAAGGCCATCAACAAACAACTAAAGCGGGTACGGCTATCAGTCGGGACTATAGGCCAAACGTGCTTTCTTGCGTGAGGAAATAAAGTGTCCGACGCCGCTAGCCCAACTTTCGAAGGTCAAAGCAGAGCGACCCGTGGTATCCACCAAGCGGGGCAGCAGAAGCGGATCGCTCCGGTCGGTGGCCAATCCGGTATCGCAAGTGGTCGCAGAAACCACACCTTCGGCAGTGAGCCAGGGGAGGAACTCGGGTCGGTAGGCCCCGCTGGGGTAACAGAAGTGGATGGCCGTCTTCCCCGCCGCGTCAGCTAGATAAGCTTGGTTGTCGCGAATCTCACGTCGAAATAATGCTTCGTCGAGTGGCGTCCGGTGACGATGGGTGTGGAGCTGGAAATCGACCCCCGCGTCGGCCAGTTCGCGCACCTCGTGACGGTTCATCAACTGAAGAAGGCGTTTGGACAAGAGTTGGGGATAGTTGATGTCCAACCGGGCAGCCAATCTCGCAGCCACCTGATTCTTGTCATCTCCACTCAGCCCCTGTTGTTCAGCCCAATCGACGATGCCATCGGCCGCCGCCTGACGTACAGCATCGTCGGCCAAGTCGATCTGCGCTGGAACTCCAAACTCAGCAAGATTGATTTGACCCGCCGTCTTTCGCTTCCATAACATGTAGGAGCAAACCAAGTTAAAAATCGGGTACTCATGAACGCTGTAATAGCTGGTGAGATACACGGTGACGGGAAAGCCTGCTTCCCGAAGACGGGGGTAGGCGTGGCGGTAGAAATCGTACCCTCCATCATCGAAGGTGATGGCGACGCTGCGAGGAGGAAGGTCATGTTGACGGAGTCGCTCAAGCGCCTGGCCCAACGGAAGAACCGAATAGTTCCCTCGCTTCAGGATCTCCAACCTCTGGTCCAATTGTGATGGCGAAATGTATAAAAAAGGGCGCCACCGGTGTTCGTCTTCTAGCGCGATCCCGTGATAGCAAAGAATGAGCAATCGCTGACTTCGCCAACGGCTGTCGCGCACCAGAGCAAACAATCCACACTGTTTCAAGGTGGCAAGCGCTAGGTTGCGGATGGATTGAAGCATCATGGCAAGGGCAAATCTTCCCTACTGCACAGCCAGCGCATGAGAGTAGCCCATGCCAGCGCGGTCAAAGGATTGCTGATCAATGCAGGCCCGCAACCAGATCTCGAGATTCAACAGCCTCCAGATGCGATTGCCGTGATCGCGGCGCCGCGAGCGGTGCTCAGCAAACAACTGGACAACGGCATCGGGCCGAAACAGCCCGCGTTCGATACTTCGGGGTTCCAACAGCAAACGTTCAATGTCGTCCAACTGAGGTCCGGCGAGCCAATACTCCCAAGGGGTGGGGAACCCCATCTTCTTGCGATAAATAATTCCTTGGGGCAGAAGGTCCTCGACCGCTTGCTTGAGGATGAATTTCCCGGCCATGCCATCGATCAAGTAGTCAGCGGGAATGCGAGCGCTAAACTCGACCAGCTTATGGTCCAGAAAGGGCACGCGGCTTTCGATGCTGGCCGCCATACTCATTTGATCCTGCTTCATCAGAAGCTCGACCAAATAACTCTTGATATCTGTATAGAGCAAGCGGTGCAGCAAGTCGCCAGAGGACTGGTTCCAGGGCTCCATGGATCCTGCATAGGGGCCGCCCGAGAGCGCGCGAGCTTGGGGCGTCAGAAGCGTGGATTGCTCAAGATCCGAAAAGGCGGAAAAGAAACTATCAAAGTAAAACGACTGCCAGGATTCGCTGTTTCGAACCAGGAAGGTATGCTCCAGCTTCCGGCGGAGGGTTGCGGGCAACGAACTGGCGGCAATCGTCTTGCGGATGCCATCTCGCAACACGGAAGGTGTAGCGGCGCGATACGTGCGATCCAGCTTCGAATTCAGCAGCGTCCATGCGTAGCGAGTGTAGCCGCCTAACGATTCGTCGCTGCCCTCGCCCGTCAGCACCACGGTTACGCGCTCCCGCGCCAGGCGAGCGACTGAATATAAGGCCACGCTCGAGGGCCAGACGATAGGCTCATCTTCGTGCCAGATTAGCTTTGGCAGCGACTGAAAAAACTCTTCGCGAGTGAGATGCACTTCGTGATGGCGAGAGCCGATGTGCTGCGCGACTTCACTGGCGAAACGCAGCTCGCTGAACCTCTCCTCTCCATAGCCCACCGCGAACGTCTCAATTTGATCGCCGCGAATCTTGGTGGCGAGGGCTGCCACTGCGCTTGAGTCAAGGCCCCCGCTCAGGAAAACGCCTAGAGGCACCTCGCTCATGAGATGCGACGACACTGATTCTTCCAAAAGCTGACGGTAGGCGTTGACGTAATATTTTCGGGACTGAGGCCGGGCATCAACACTGACATCGAGATCCCAATATCGCTCAATCCGAGGTGGGTTTTGCTCGTCCAACTGCAGGGTGTGGCCGGGAAGAAGTTTGCTAACTCCGAGATACATGGTTTGCGGGCCGGTCAAATATCCAAAAGCCAAGTATTCGCCCAGCTTGCTCCGGTTAAACTCGGGCGCTGCGCCGGGGTAGGCGAATATGGCCTTCATTTCCGAAGCAAAAAGAAAAGTGCCACCGTCCCAGCGATAGTAGAACGGCTTGATTCCCAAGCGGTCGCGAGCCGCAAACAAATTGCGGGTACGCCGGTCCCAGATTGCAAAAGCAAACATGCCACTCAGGTAACGGACGCACTCCCGTCCGTATTCCTCGTAGAGGTGAACGATCGTCTCCGTGTCGCTTCGGGTCCGGTAGCTGTGACCTTTCGCTTCCAACTGAGCCCGCAGTTGGGCGTGATTGTAGATTTCTCCGTTATAGACAATCCAAATGTCTTCGGCCTCGTTGGACAGCGGCTGGTGGCCGGTCTGAACATCAATGATGCTCAGGCGACGCATGGCCAAACCAACATTGTCTTCCACCCTGAATCCATGGTCATCTGGACCACGGTGCACGATCTGCTGATTCATGCGTAGCAGATCGTCGGTCCGCACAACCCGTCCTGAATCGGTGATGAAAATTCCACAGATGCCACACATTAAATTTCTAACCCCTGCCGGCCAAGGTGAAGCGAAGCTTCGTTCTATGGTATCAGGAGGTTCAGGGCTCCGGAGCGGCCGAAATCGCGGACCGGTGGTGGAAACGCTTAGTCGACAGTTATAATCGTGGCATCGCAATCGGAGGGTGGCAGAAATAGTGGTTGCCGCACTCGGGTGCGGCCTGCTACTCGTATCTACCGCGAGAATAACGACACCGCAACAGTAGGGAGTTCATGAGCAAGAGGGTCAGTGTATTCGGCTTGGGCTACGTCGGTTCCGTCACCGCAGCCTGCTTGGCTTCGATGGGACATTCCGTCATTGGCGTGGACGTGAGTTCGAACAAAGTGGAACTCATGGATACCGGACGAAGTCCGATCATAGAGCCGCGCATGTCCGAAATGATTGCGGAAGCCCACCGCGGCGGCCGCTTAAGTGCGACCACGGATGGGGAAGCAGCCATCCTGAATAGCGACATATCATTTCTGTGCGTGGGCACGCCGAGTCAGCGCGGCGGAAGGTTGGACTTGGGCCACATCGCTCCGGTCTGCCGCGATATCGGGCAAATTCTTAAGAAAAAATCCGGCTTCCATCTCATCGTGCTTCGCAGCACCGTCCTTCCGGGAACCGCGGAATCGATAGTGATTCCTGCACTCGAGGACGCGAGCGGAAAGCGGATGGGAGCGGACTTTGGGGTCTGCGTCAATCCGGAGTTCATGCGCGAAGGGACGGCGGTAACCGACTTTCTGGAGCCCGTGATCACGGTTATCGGAGCGGCTGATCCGCAACACGCTGCTATTTTGCGCGAAGTCTATGCCTGGGCCCCGGGCCGTACCTTTGAGACCTCGTTTCGATCTGCAGAGATGGTCAAGTATGTGTGCAATGCGTGGCACGCGGTGAAGGTTACCTTCGGCAATGAAGTGGGAACGCTTGCCCGCGAACTTGGCGTAGACACCGAGGCGGTAATCGACATTTTCCTGGCTGACACTAAGCTCAACATTTCGCCGACTTACCTTAAGCCCGGCTTCGCCTTTGGCGGCTCCTGTTTACCCAAGGACGTGCAGGCGTTGAATTATCGCGCCAAGGAATTGGACCTCAAGCTCCCGCTTTTGGAAGCGGTCATGCCCAGCAACGAACAGCATCTGCGACGGGCCGTCGAAATGATACTCCAGACAGGCAAGCGAAAAATTGCGATGCTAGGTTTGAGTTTTAAAGCAGCCACCGACGATCTGCGAGAGAGTCCTCAAGTGCAATTGGTAAAGCTTCTCGTGGCGGAAGGACGCGAAGTGCGGATCTGGGACGACAACGTCTCGTTAGGAAGGTTGATTGGTTCCAACCGGGACTACATCGAGCATGTGATCCCGCATATCGGCTCCCTGCTCTCCGATGACCTGTCGCAAGTATTGCAGACAAGCGAGGTCATCGTTGTGGGTACGCGGGCAGTCAGTCGCGAGACCCTGCAACCGCATCTGCGGGCCGACCATATCTTGATCGATCTGGTGAACCTGGAAAAGAGCCGAAGGCCCGCACCTTCTCCCAGCCACAGCGGGCTTTGCTGGTAGGGGCACTGCATTCGTGAAGATTCTCTGGGTCAAAGCGGGAAAGTTGCTCCCGGTAAATACAGGGGGCAGAATCCGTTCGTACAACATCCTGAAACACTTGGCCCGCGACCATCAAGTGACGTTGCTCTCTTACTACAGCGGTCCCGCGGATGTCGCCTACGAACAGGAATTATGTCGGCACCTACCCGGTGCACACCCTGTTTGCACCGGCGGTAATGAGGGGTCGACTCTGCGACAATCCGTCAATTACCTGAAGCGGGTGCTTAATCCCGCCCCTTTTGCGGTATCGAAATTCGCCGATCTTGAAATCCGGCGGTTGCTCGAGTCTTGGCTGGGGGATCACCGGTTCGACGTTGCCGTGTGCGATTTTCTCTCCGCATCGCGCAATTTTCCCGAATCCCTAGCCACTCCCACAGTGCTTTTCCAGCATAACGTGGAAACTGCCCTTTGGCAGCGAATGGCGTCGGCTGAACGGAACCCCGCCCGACGGCTTATTTATGCCATAGAAGCAGCGAAAATGAAACGCTACGAGCGCGCTGCGCTGGGACGATTCCATCACACGATTGCGGTGTCCGACAACGATCGCGATCAGATGCTGCAAATGTGTCCCCGCTGCCAGGTAAGTGTGGTCCCCACTGGAGTGGACATCAGCCAATTCGAAGTAGCGCCGCCGGCCTCGGGCGATCCTCCCCGAATCGTCTTTACTGGCTCAATGGATTGGGAACCTAATATTGAAGCGGTGGTTTACTTTTGTGCATCCATTCTGCCGCTCATTCTCAGCGAGTTTCCGCAGGCGCGGTTTCAAGTCGTCGGTCGCAATCCGCACCCCCGCATCAGGCGGCTCGCCGGAGATCATGTGGAAGTCACAGGCACCGTGCCCTCGGTGGCCGATTACCTGCGCGATGCTACCGCGGTGATTGTGCCACTTCTGGCCGGAGGCGGCACTCGGCTCAAGATTTTCGAAGCGATGGCGATGGGTAAGGCAATGGTTTCGACGTCGATCGGTGCCGAGGGCTTACCGGTCAATTCCGGCCGCGACTTGATTCTGGCTGATGACGCAGCGTCGTTTGCGGCTGCCGTAAGGTTACTACTGCGGGATGCTCGCGTGCGACGCGAGTACGAATTGGCAGCGCTTCAATTGGCCCGGCAGTACGATTGGTCCCAGATTGTCCCTCAGTTTGCGGCCATCCTGAGCCGAGCGATGACATCTCTTGCCGGCGGAATGCCAAGCCCATGAAGATCCTGGTGCTTGACGGAAATCAGAATCAGGCAGTAGCCAGTGTTCGCTCTCTGGCGCTCGCGGGGCATGAGGTGTGGGTCGGAGAATCATCATCCTGGTCCAAGGCGGGCTGGTCGCGCCATTGCCATGCCAGCCTTAGGTACACGGCGCCGCAAAAGGACGCTGGCATCTTTCTCTCTCAGATAGCAGACTTCATTCGGGAACACCCAGGCGCGCTCGTCCTCCCCATGACGGAAGCCACTACCTTGCCAATCTCTGCAGGACGCGCAACGTTATCCGCGGCCGGCGCACGATGGGTACTGCCCGACCACCTCGATCTGCTGCGCGCATTCGACAAAGAGGAAACCACGCGTCTGGCCACGACCCTCGGGATTCCCGTGCCGAAGACGGTATTGATTACCAAATTGGAAGAAGCGGCGACAGCCATGGCTAACCTCTCCTTTCCCGTGGTGTTGAAACCGCATGCCTCCGAGGAGTGGATCCCCGCTGGAGTGATTCGGACGGGAGGCCGCCCACGCTATGCAGTCAACATGGTGGAGTTCAACGAAGCGTATGCGGAAATTAGCCGACGCTCCTCGGCCGTCCTAGTGCAGGAGTTCGTGTCCGGGGGCGGCGCGGGATACTTCGCGCTCATGAATCACGGCGAGCTGCGAGCCGAATTTGCCCACCGGAGGATTCGCGACGTGCATCCCACCGGGTCTGGCAGCGCCCTGCGAGTAAGCGTCGCGCCCGACCCTGAAATCCGGCGCTATTCGCTCGCCATCCTACGCGCCTTGCATTGGCACGGCGTAGCTATGGTGGAATTCCGCCAGCCCCGTACCGGGCCACCAGTATTTCTTGAGGTCAACGGACGGTTCTGGAACTCCTTGCCCCTGGCTTGCTACAGTGGCGTAGATTTTCCTGCTTTGTTGGCACAAATGGCAGAATTCGGCGACGTCGAATCAGTAACCAATTATCGCCTCGGCGTTCGTTGCCGCTGGTTGCAGGGCGATGCCCGCCATCTTTTTGCAGTCTGGCGGGGCGCTCCTACCGGCTACCCCGAACCGTATCCATCGCGCTGGCGAACTTTGCTCTCGGTCCTTCGGCCCGATTGGAATACTTATCACGATCTGTTTCAATGGAACGATCCGCTCCCCGAGTTGGGAGACTGGCTCACCACTTTGCAACGACTCGGCAAGCGCCTGTCGTCTGAGGACTCCCACCATGCTTAAAGGCGCCTTGCACGTCCATAGCACATATTCGGACGGTGAGTTCACCCTCGCCGAACTTCGCGATCTTTACCTCGCCGAAGGTTGCCGATTTGTGTGCATGACCGACCACGCCGAGGCCTTTGATGAGCATTCTCTGCGGCGCTACCAGGAGCAATGCGAGGCTCTGTCGGATGACAAGTTGCTCTTTGTCGCTGGCCTTGAGTATGAGTGCGAACGGCGCATGCACATTCTGGGGTACGGAGCGTCGTCGCTGGTGCACTCACAAGATCCAGAGCAAGTGATCCGGCACATTGACTCCCAGGGCGCTGTGTCAGTGATCGCTCATCCCAAGGACGAGTTTTTTTCCTGGATCGAAAGCTTTCGCTCACTACCGCGAGGGATTGAGGTCTGGAACACTAAGTACGACGGCCGCTATGCTCCCCGGCCCGGAACTTTCGCCCTGGTGAAGCTTCTCGCCACACGCCAGCCTGGTCTCCGGGCTTTCTACGGGCAAGACTTGCACTGGAAAAAACAATACCGCCGAATGTTCATCGAACTCCACGCAGATTGCCCTACGCCCCAGAGCATTCTTGCGGCGCTATCAGCAGGCGCATTCAGTGGTCGCAAGGACGACTTACGGCTTTCGTCTTCAGGGGACCTTCCGGTCGAACTCCTGGCCGAATTTGAGCAAGTGCACCAACGCTCCGCCCGAATGCGGCGCTTCCTCACGGATGGAAAACACTATCTCGACGAGATCGGAATACGGGTGCCAGAATCCTGGAAATCGCAACTGCGAAGACTATTTTGAAATTAGCGGATTGACCGCTTGGAAGCGCGGTTCACTGTCCGAAAGTGGCTTGCGGGTCCGGCGGCTTTATTGCCTGCACCAGCAACGTTTGCTCTTGACGGGCGAACACCACTTCGCCAAATCCTGCTCGCCTCAAGGCCAGCCTCATACCGCGTTCGCTCTGCCATGACTCAGTTCGGGAGCCGATCTTGCCTACGGTGCCGGTGAGATAAAACTGCAAGCCGTTGGCTATGACGAAAAGCCGGGACAGTAAGGGCCAAGGTCTCGGAAACGCTTTTACTATCTCCGACCATGTAAAGCTCAAGGGATGTACCGCCAGTAAAACGCGCCCGCCAGGTCGCAATACGCGATACATCTCAGCCAAGGCCCTGCTGGGATCCATGTAAGGGAGAGCGACGTTGCTGAAAACGGTGACGAAAGTATTGTTCTTAAGCGGTAGCGATTCTGCCTTTCCGCAAAAAAAACGTCTTCCTGGAAAAAGCGATTTCGCCTTGGTCAAGGCGGCAAGGTCGAGGTCCAACGAAATGACATTCGTCGCGGGAATCTCCCCGAAGGTCTTACACGAGGCTCGCCCTGGCCCACAACCCACATCTAGAATCAGGCCTTCGCCGGCTGGGCCTACATTCATATTTTTACCCAGCGCCAGAGGCATCCGCATCGCCGCAGCGGGGTTCGCGCGCACCGCCACCCGATCACAGAAGCACCCCTGAGCCGTTGTTGTCTTCTGCCATACTTCGCTCGACAAAAATCCAACAGAGAGTAAAACATATCACTCGCAGAGACTCCTCAAAAAAGTCTGCTTCCGGAACACCATTTTGCAGAGTCTGCCGCATCCAGTGGTTATAACAGACGCCTGCGAAACTCGATACTTCCGGGACGTAAAATGCAAAACTCAGAGGGCTCCGCTCGGCGACTCCTTCAAATCCAGAGTTGCCGTTACGGGAGGCATGTTAGAGAATAGAAGGCAAGAGTTTTCAAGATTTGGGCGCGTAAGGATTTTGACAGATGAGAATGGCGGGTCGTGCAACAAGTCTCCGAAGACTTGGCTCTGTGGTGCTGATCTTGCAACTTGCGTTGGCTGTCGCGCCCTACCACGATGCTGCGGCGCGACGAACCTTTGAGGTTTGCACTTCGCAATGAAGCAAATCATACGGAAGGGTCTTAAGCATATCATCGTGGACGTAGTACCCGATCCTTGCCTGCTGCCCCACCACGTCCTGGTGCGCCCTCTGTATTCGCTGATCAGTAGCGGTACCGAAACGGCGAGCATCCACCAGGAAAGTGTGATGCGAGCCGTGGCTGACAATCCCTCTCACTTGGCGAAGATCTGGGAAGTGCTGAAGGTTCAGGGTCCAGTCAGCACATTTGCTGAGGTCAAAGCAAAATTTAGCGAGTATGCGGTGCTAGGTTATTCAGGCGCGGGCATTGTGGTCGACCGCCACTCGACCGTTACGAACTTTGGAATTGGCGACCGGGTCGCTTACGGCGGAGAAGGGACGGGACACGGCGAGACTATTCTCGCCGGTTCCAACTTGACCGTGAAGGTGCCCGATGCCGTGCCCTTCGAGCAGGCCTGCTTTGCGACGCTGGGCAGCATCGCGCTCAATACTGTCCGGATCGCCGACCTTGGTTTGGGAGAAACGGTCGCGGTAATGGGACTGGGCCTGGTCGGACAATTGATTAGCCAGTTAGCCCGGCTCCGTGGCGCGATCGTTCTGGCTGTAGATCTAAAACCGGACCGCATCGAATTGGCGCGGAAGCTGGGAGCTGATCACGTACTCCAAGCCGGACCCTCTCTTGTCGACCAGGTAAATTCCATCACCGGTGGTCACGGTGTAGATTGCGTCATCGTGGCGGCCGCGGCTAAGTCGGCAGCTCCCTGCCAACAAGCGGTACAGATGTGCGCCGACCGCGGACGCATTGTGGACGTGGGTGCGGTGGAACTGAGCTTCCCCTGGCCGGAGATGTACCGCAAGGAAATCCGGTTCTTCATGGCCCGCGCCTATGGTCCGGGAAGTTACGATCCGGCCTACGAGAAGCAAGGGCAGGATTATCCGATGCCTTACGTGCGGTGGACCGAGAACCGAAACATGGCCGAGTTTCTACGCTTGGTTTCGCTCGGTCAGGTCCGGCTGCTGCCTCTGATTACACATCAGTTCGCCCTGGACGACGCCGCCGAGGCCTACCAGACCATCATGAATGCGGCCTCGGGCAGCCTGGCTGTGATTCTCAAATACCCGGCCGCAATTGTAGACAATGCGGTTGCGGCGTTCCAGCCCCTTCGTACAGTCGAAACAACATCCCTCCCGCCACATCCCGGCAAAATTGGAGTGGCTTTAGCCGGCGCTGGAAATCTCGCGCGCTGGGTGCATTTGCCGAATCTCAAGAAAGTTCCCAACACTCAGCTTCGCGCGGTCTTTTCGAGCAACGGCGTCCGCGGGAAGAGCTATGGCCTTCGCTTTGGAGCAGCCTACTGCTGCTCTTCCTATGAAGAAGTGTTGAATGATCCAACGGTCGCTGCAGTTGTCATCGTGAGCCGGAATCAGGAGCACGCAAAACAATCCCTGGCCGCCCTACGCGCCGGCAAGCATGTGTTCGTGGAAAAACCCATGGCACTCACCGTCGAGGAATGTCGCCAGCTTGAGCAAGCCGTGCGGGAAACCGGGAAACGGCTCACCGTCGGTTTCAACCGCCGCTTTGCACCGACGTATCGCGGGCTTAAGCGGCAACTGGAGCGCCGCAGCGGCCCCGCTGTAATCAATATGCGAGTCAATTCGCCGGGGATTTCCGGAGACTACTGGATGGCGGACCCCGCGACGGGCGGCGCCATCTTGGGGGAGGCATGCCACTTTGTCGATCTCGCTTACTGGCTGCTCGGTTCTGAGCCCGTGTTGGTCTCGGCTTTTAGTCTCCCCGCAGGTCAGAAGCATCCCATCGGCGAGAACAATCTGGCAGCTACTTTCAGTTTCGCAGATGGATCGGTTGCGAATCTCACCTATTGCACGGTCGGCAGCCGAACCTCGGGGGGCGAACGCGTGGAGGTTTTTGCCTCCGGGCTGGCAGCGAGCGCTGAGAACTTTAAGCGTCTCACCGTCCAGACCAACATCGTGCGCAAGCAATCCAGTTGGTTTGCGGAAAAAGGCTACGCCGAACAATTGCAGGATTTTTTCGGCGCCATTCGTGACGGGACCACCCCCCAGGTCACGGTAGAGGACGGAACTCGGGCGACCCTAACGTGCTTGCAAATGTTGAAATCGGCGCGGGATTTAGCCCCGTGCTCCCTGGACTGGAAAGCATTGATCGGAGAGTAGGCCCGGGAGTTTTTGTGAGGAGGCGACTCACAACCAGGACAGGTCTTTGGTGACAAAAAACCGTCCTAAGCCAGTCTTGGTTTTCATCCACAATTTGAAGTCAAAATATATCCGGTACATCGCACGCATTCGCATGAGAGCAGAGCGGTTCGCAACGGTCTGGCTTGCAGCTCCCTTGGCATAGCTCAGTTGTTCTAAAGTGCTTCCCACCAGGGTCTCGATCATTGCGAGATCTTCGGCACTGTAGGATTTTCTCCAACGCTCCAACGGATTGAATTTATCCTTCGAACCGTTCTTAAACGAAGTGTTAGGCTCCGCCACTGAGCCGATCCCCGCCTGCAGAATCCGGCCATAATCCAAGTCCGCCCCAATGAACTCACCGAGCCGTGCCAGGGTCGCATGCGGGTGTGCGACCAATTCCTCGAAGCGCACTTCGGTGTAATCGCCCCCCAGCTTTTTGCCGGCGGCTCTTCCCTTCTGGACCATCCATTCCCAGTAGAGGGCTGCGACCATCACGTTGGGAGTATGGTCCCACCACTGCCGTCGCACATAGCCCAGCTTGCTGGTGGAAAGCGCGACGTCGCGACCGTCCCGAATAATGTGAATAATCAGAGCGTCGGGAATGGTTTCCTTGATTCGTTCCAAATGAAGCAGGTGTTCGGGCGTGCAGTCTGCCCAGCGTTCTACCCCTTGCTTACGGGCGATCTCGCCCATCATTACGCGCAGAAAGTCGCCCCCGTTGCGGCACTCTTCCACCACCTTGGTTCTGATGGACTCTGCATCAAGTCCCGAGACCGAATACAATTTGCTGTCCAACCATGCATCCATCAACGCTTCCCGGTTACGCCGGACGGCCAGGTTTCCAAAACGGGGTTCCAGTAAGTTGATGGCATTCGACTCTGTGCGATAGACAGCAAAACCGCCTGCGGACAGCAACATGTGATACAGGAGCGTAGTGCCAGAACGACCACAGCCCAACACAAACACCGGGGCCTTCCGCCGCTTTGCCATTTCGAGTGTGTCTTGCACCATCACATCCCGCGCTACCATGTTCGCCTCAGCCCTCTCGCCAGACCCCGTATGAGCATCATCCCTCGCACTTGCCTCGTCAGCCTCCCGCTTGTGCTTGGAGCGTCTCTGTCGTCACTAGCTTTTTCAGCACGACGCCCTCAATACTGTCGGCCAATTTCTTGGCATTGTCCTCGACCGCAATCTCTGGAATCCTCGCCACCATTCTGGCATGATCCCGTACAGCCTCGGCCATCAACTCAAAAAGGCTCTCAATCTCGCCCTCGCGCCACAACTCTGTGCCCAAGGGCCGGGTGCCATTATCCGCGGCTAAGACCGGCACCTTCAGCTTCAGAGACTCCAGGACAGAAGAGCAAATACCGTCCGTCACCGGAGTGCGGATGTAAGCGATGGACCGGCTCAGCAAGGTCAGGAAGGTATCGTGCGGAACTGAGCCGAGTACGCAAACCCCCGCTTCCAGTTTGTGGTCTCGCAAGAACTGCCTCATGGAATCCATCTCTCGGTCCCACGGTCCCACCAGCAAGAAGCCAGCTCCAGGAAATTCAGCCAGAGCGCGGCGCATTGCCTCCGCTAAAAACTCCAGCGCAAATTCTTTGCGAAAACATACGTAGCTGAAAAATACTCTTGGATGCTCGCGATAGAATTCCTCCACATGCTCGGGCAAAACGGCCTGGTGGAAATCAACGTAGTAAGTAGAAAAGTGAGGGATAGGCTCCACCGTCTCGGGGCTGATTCCCGTCGTCAGCAATACCTGCTTCACCGCTTCACTATTACAGTAGATACGATGGGGAATTCGAAACAGAAAGGCGAACGCCCAGTACCGGAAGGAACCTTTCGGGGCCGGAAAATAGCTTTGTTGATGGCCTCCACCATAAGTGAGCAAGGCGCTCTTGCGACCCACCCGCGCCAGAAGCAATGAAAGCAGCGCCAACAAATAACCCTTCTTGGTTTCCCCATTCACTCGAACGTGGACCGAGTAACCCCGCCCCACCCAGCCGGCCACTTTCCGGAAGTAATCCCAGCCGCTCTGGACGTCAATGTATTCGGGACTGCGCACCCGTCGATTTTCGTTCAAGTTCATCACTTGGCAGTCCCAGCCGCGGGACTCGAGTTCCTTGCGCAAGCCGACCAGACTCATCGACCAGCTACAAACCGGTGGCGGCCAGTTCCCAATTTCCAGAATACGTTTTTGCAAGACCCAACTCCCAAATGATTTCAGGATATTACACTCCGCGGGCTAGCCGTCTTTGTCAACCAACCCTTTTCATCCAGCAACGACCGATACAGTTGGTCATACCGTTTACAGATCTCTTCCAGACTGTAATTTTCCCGCGCTTCGATTCGAGCTCGAGCTCCCAGCGACCGTCGCAAGTCCGCGTCGCCCGCTAATCTCTCGATTGCTGCCGCAAACGCCTCAACGTCCGCCTCTGGAACCAGAAATCCAGTCTCGCCTTCTAGCACCAACTCCTGATTGCCGCCAACACGGCATGCCACCACAGGGAGGCCCGCCGCCATCGATTCCAGAATCGCGTTGGATAGACTCTCCGACCGTGAAGACAACACGCTGATGTCCAAAGATGCGAGCACCGCAGGGATGTCTTTTCGTTCCCCCAAGAACACCACTCGATCCCCCAGGCCTAGCGACCGAGCCTCTTGTTGCAAAGCGGACCGCATTGGCCCGTCCCCCACCAGGATGAATTCCAGAGCTGGATTTCGCGGCGCCAGCATGGCCGCCACCCGCAACAAGATGGAATGCATCTTCGCAGGATCGTTCATGCGCGCGATCATCCCAACCCTAACTTTGCCGGCTGCTGGCGACAGGGCTGGCGGGGGCTGAGCAAAGGCGGCATCCGGCAACCCATTGGGAATCACCGCAAGCTTGCTTTCCGGCAACCCCAGTCTTCGCAGACAGTCCGCCGCTGCTCGCGAATTGCATACCACCAGGTCGCACATTTGAAAAACAAGTCGTTGCACCCGGGAGTGTGGCCAACTCATCAGATCTCCCAGCTGTCGATGACTCCCGACGATCACGGGGATGCCAGCCAGCCACGCTGCGGGTATGAGCATCAGGTTCGCATAGAAGTCGAACGAGTGTGCCACAGCCACATGGTCACGGCGGAGATATCTGCTCAACTGCCAGCGCGTCCGCTGCGACTGCCATCCCACCAAGCTACCGCCCGGTGGAAACTCCGAGATAGATCCCATGTCTTTCGCAAAGATGCCGGTACGGCGCAAACACCCTAATCGTAGATCGAGGTCTCTCGACTTTAGCCCACCCGCAATGGCGGCAAACTGACGTTCGCTTCCGCCAGTTTCTAGCGTGTTAATCATCAGGAACACAGCGGGCCACCCCGCCGACAAGTCGTTGGACTCTGCGCTGCACTGGCTCGTAACAGACTTCAAGGCAGTTCTCCGCTCGGACGGAGCGCCGGCGCAAAGCCCAGCGCCGCATTAGGGGCTACCTCTACCGTGCGAGCGGCTAATGCGGGCGCAGACTGCACCACAGTGCCCGTTCCGGCCTCCAGGAAATTGCGATGCCAGAGTTCGAAGATCAACAGCATCCAAAGCATGCCGGCATGATCGCGGCGGCCACGAATGTGGTCTTCCATCATGCCCCGAACTGCGTCCGGCTTGAAGTACCCGCGTTGCAGGGTGCGGGGCTCCAACAACATCGGCAGCAGCGCATCCTTCAACTCGTGCCGCATCCAATGCGCTAAGGGCAACGAGAAGCCCTGCTTGCGGCGGTGCAGCAGTTGGGGAGGAATTCCGATGCGCTCCGCCAGCTTTTTGAAAATAAACTTGCGAACCCCATTGCGGAACTTGTACTTGACCGGCAAGCTCGCCACCCACTCCACAAATTGATGGTCGAGAATGGGGCAGCGCACCTCCAACGAGGTGGCCATGCTCATCCGATCCACCTTCGTCAGGATGTCCGCGGTCATGTAGGTCTTGGTGTCAAGATACATCAGGCGGCTGAGTTGGTCCCGCGCTGGCGCTTCGTCGTAGTAGCGTTGAAATTGCAAGAAAGGGTCGGTCCACTGCCGGGCGTGATCGACGAAATCCGCCGAGAACAAAGCGCGTTCTCGATCCAACGCGGGCAGAAATGAAACCCCGTCTAAATAGCGGTCGCGCGAAGAAAGAGTGATGTTCCAGGCCAGCTTGCGCCCCTTGACCGCAGACGGCAGATGGCCATAGATGTGGTCGCGGTACAGTTTGCCTGCCCACTCCGGCACAAAGTCGTAGCGGCTCCGCTTCCAGTTCACAATGTAGCGATCATAGCCGGCGAAAAGCTCGTCGCCACCGTCCCCGGAAAGAGCCACGGTAACATGTTGCCGGGCAAGTCTTGATACATAATACGTCGGGATCATCGAAGAATCCCCGAAGGGCTCTTCCATCATTCTCGTGAGATAGTTCAGTGTCTCCACGATGTCCGGGTCAACGATCAGCTCCTGATGGTCGGTACCGAAGCGCTCCGCCACCACCCTCGCATACTCTGCTTCGTTGTAGTCCGCCTTCTTGAATCCAATGGAAAAGGTCTTCACCGGGCGCGAGGAATTCCGCGCCATCAGGCCCACCACGATCGAAGAGTCCACTCCCCCACTCAACATTGCGCCCAGCGGGACATCGCTGATCAGCCGGATTCGAACTGCTTCCGAGAGACGATATTCCATCTCTTCCAGGCAGGCCTCATCCGATCCGGGATCGGTTGTGCCATACTCCGGCACGTCCCAGTACTGCCGGACTGTGATCTCGCCGCCCTGAAACTCTGCCAGACGTCCTGGCGGCAATTTGCGGATAAAGCGAAAAGCCGAATACGGATCGGGGATGTAGCCGAAGTAGAAGAAATTGAGAATGCCTTCTGGATCGGTCTCGGCGAGTTCCGGAGCTACTGCCAGGATGGCCTTGATTTCAGAGCCGAAATACAGCCGGCCGTTGCGATGGGCGTAGTAGAGAGGTTTTTTCCCCAACCGATCACGCGCCAGCAACAGGGACTTCCGATTTTGGTCATACAACGCGATGGCGAACATTCCGCGAAGGCTCTTCACACAGTCCGGGCCCATCTCTTCGTAAAGATGGACGATCACTTCCGTGTCAGTGTGGGTATAGAACTGATGGCCGCGGCTCTCCAGTTGCTGGCGCAACTCCGGAAAATTGTAAATCTCGCCGTTGAATACGATCCAAAGATTGCCGGATTCGTTGTGGATGGGCTGACGTCCACCCGATAGGTCGATAATGCTCAGACGCCTCATCCCGAGCCCCACGTTCTGCTCGGCATAAATTCCTTCGTCGTCGGGACCACGGTGCACGATCGTGTTGGTCATCCGCCGAACCTGTTCGGCGGTCGCCGATTCCCCATCCTTGCCAATGAAACCGGCTATCCCGCACATCGTCGCACCTCGGTCTCCTGATAATTTTCCACTGCTACCGCATCCATGCCAATTGTGGCGCGGCTTGACCGCTCCCACGGTGCGGAGATGCGGCCGGCGCCGGTCCGCCACCTGCGCCCTCACCCTTCGGCTTTGGCTTGCGGCTGGCGATCAGGTACAGAGCCGTCGTGTAGGAGAACAAGTAATAGGGGTACATACTATATTCCGTCGAAGCAAAGAGTGCGCCCACCAGAAATGCCATTAGGGCGACCCACAGGCCACCCGTGAGTACCTGGATTTCGGGGTCGAGCCGGTAAGCCTCCGTCCGTCGTACGCGAGTCAGATTCCCCATTGACCGGTAAACCACCATCAAGAAAAGTATCAGTGCCGGGAATCCTCCCTCGGCTGCAATTTCTGTGTACGTATTGTGGGCCACACGCCAGGAGCCATTCGTCACTTCGAAATTTCCCGCGCCCACGCCGAGGAATGGATTTCGAAAGGCTGTATCCAAGCTCCGTATCAGTAACTCTTTGCGTGCGGCTCGCGAGTTTCGATCAAGCGAATTATCTTGTTGACCCGTCACAATGCTCGCCAGCCGATCAAAATAATGAGACGGAGAAGCCACCAACATGGCCACACCTAACAAGGCTGCCACCACCACCAAATACATGCGGCGGCCGCGCACCGCGAATTCCCATAAGGCCAGAATCCCCGCGACCGCCAAGGCCAAAAATCCGCTACGCGAGTACGTCATCTGAACCCCAATCAACATCATCAGAAGTCCGATACCCCAAAAGAGCTTCTTGATCCCCCTGCCAGGCATAAAAAAGAATGCGACGCACAACGGCCAGTTCAGCGCGATGTTGATCGCCAAGTCGTTGGGGTTCTCGAATACCCCACCCAGCGCACCCGAGAGGCGTCCCCCTTGGGTGTGGTGAATGGCCAACGAGAGTGCCGTCTGGCCCGCGACCGCAGCCGCTTGGATCCACACCAGTCGCTTCAGTTGCCACAGCTCCTCGCAAATCAAAGAGACCATGATCGCCACCATAATGCCTTTGGAAAGGCGCGAGGTCACGGTCACAAGGGCGCCGGACCGCCAGTAGGCAAACGGAATTGAGATACAGTACCAGGCAAAAAACAGCAGCAGCAGTTTAACCTCGAGAGGAAATTTTGTTTTCCCTTTTTTCCCAGCCAGGCTCAGCACCAGTGCAATCGCCGCAATCCCGCCCGTGATTTTTGCCAAGGGAATGTAATTGAGACCGGGAATCACGTCTTCCGGCCGAAAGAAATACAAGGCCGTCAAGAGCTCCAGCGCCAGGTAAGCCCCGCGCGCCCTTCGGCGCTGCTTGATCTCCTTCACCGCGGGTATCGTCTGTGTTCCCATCGAAAGCGTTCTCTCAGTTCCCATGCAGATTCAGGCTCTTGGTCAGCGCACCCACACTACTTTTCGTCCGGTCACGAAGTTGGCAAACGCTATCGTCGCAGCCAGATTGAGCATGACAAAGGCGCAACACGCCTCAGCCAGCCGCGCGACCCGGCCTGCTTTCAACCCCACCGCCGCCAGCAAGCTCAAGCCATAGAATAGCAACTGCACTGCAAGCGCGGCGCGGTACACCCAGGAGGTCAGGAACATTGTGGTTACAAACGTGGTGAGCAGAGCGAATGGAGCCGCCAATCTCATCAGTTTATGGCAGACCAGTTCAAAGCGGATCGGATTGTCCCGCGTGAGCAGCCAGGGCGCGAGCCGAAGCAATTGGTAGTTGCCTGTCAAGGTACGCACCTTCCGGGAAAATTCTTGTCCCGCTTGCAACGAGTCCCACACCCGCGCCTCAGGCTCAAAAACCACTCTCGCGCCACTGCGCACCACTTGCATCGGGATAATCACATCATCCAGAATTGTTTCTTCCGGAATGGCTGCCCAGCATTCGCGTCGAATGGCATAGAAGGCTCCCGTCGCCCCCACCACCGACCCCGATGCCGCCTCCATCTGACGAATCTGTTTTTCGATTCTCCAGTATAAACCCAGTCCTTCCGAAGCCTCCCCGAACTGCGGGTTGCCCAGCATCAACTCTCCGCTCACTCCTCCCACTCGCGGATCCGCAAAGTTTTCCAGCAAAACTCGAAGCGCGCCGGCCTCAATTTGTTGCCGGGCATCGGTAAATACAACCACCTCTCCCGACGCTAGCTGCATGGCATTGTTCAGCCCAGACGCTTTTCCTCGGGTAAGCTGGTTCAGCACCACCATCACCCGTGTCTGACTCGCATACTCGCGCAAAATGGCGGCCGTACCGTCCGTTGATCCATCCGAGACTGCAACAATCTCAAGCCGCTCGGCCGGATAATCCAGAGTCAGCAGGTTCTCCACTTTTCGTGCCAATACTCTCTCTTCGTTCCGCACCACCAGAACGATCGAAACTCTTGGTTCACACCGGCCGCGTTGTACCGGCATCGGACGCAACTGGCATCGTACCTTCAGCCAAAGCGCGTACCCGATGTAGGTATAGAACAAAAAAGTAGCGGCAATCCAGAACGCCCATTTCATTGGGCGCCCCGGCCCAAAAGCACAATCTTGATGGTCTGAAACATGATCAGAAAATCGAGACCGAGGGAAGCATTCTTCACGTAGAACAAGTCATACTGCAGCTTCTCCTTGGCATCCGCCACCGTATTCCCATACTTGTAGCGGATCTGCGCCCAGCCGGTAATTCCCGGGCGAACGTAGTGCCGCACCCCGTAGAAAGGAATCTCCTTGCTTAGCCATTCCACAAACTCGGGGCGCTCCGGACGCGGCCCCACGAAAGCCATGTCCCCCTTGAGTACACACCATAACTGCGGAATTTCGTCCAAACGCACATTGCGTAGAAACCTGCCTACGCGCGTAATGCGCGGATCATTGTCATCCGCCCAAGTCGGCCCCGTGTCAGCTTCCGCATCCTGGCGCATTGTGCGGAACTTGTAGCAATAAAACGTGGTCCCGCCTCGCCCCACCCGCTTTTGGCGATAGAGCACTCCTCCCGGAGAGTCGAGCTTGATGAGTAGCACAACGAGCGGAAGAACCGGCAGCACCAGCACCAGCGCAAGGAAAGCTACCAGGGTTGAGAAAATCCGCCGCAGATGCAACAGGATCGAACTATTGCGAAAACCCTCCGAAAAGATCAACCAACTGGGATAGAGCTGGTCTACTTCAATTCTTCCAGAAATTTTCTCCAGCCACGACGTCGCCTCCTCTACTTTCACTCCATGCAACCGGAGGGTCAGCAATTCGTCAACCGGCAGTTTCCCCCGGCGATCGGGCATAGCCACAATCACTCGGTGCACTCTCCGCTGCTCCACCAGTTCCACCAAGTGCGAGGCAAATTCTTCCCTAGTCGGTACCACCCCCGACTGTCCCGTCCACGCCACCACTTGAATCCCTAATTCCGCGCGCTCCAGCCCTTTCACCAATCGCTCTGCCCGCTCCCCCGTCCCCAACACATAGACCCGTTCTTGAAAAAAGGGCAGTTGTCCCAACCAGGCAAACGAAATCCGCCACCCGAATAGCGAGACCGTCAGGATGACCAACCCCACCAGGGATACCCGGTTCCCAAGCAGCAAGTCCGGGAAAAAGTACGCGATCGCCGCCAGAACGAATGCCAGCAGTGCCGGAATCAACAGCAAGCGAAAGTACAATTCCCCCCTGCCAGCAAAACGGGAGGGTTCGTACAAGTCGAACCAGTAGGAGCAGGCAAGCACGAAACCGGTGGCCACCAGAATCTTCAGGTAGCCACCCTCATAGTTCAAAACTAAGTAACTGTCCGAGCGCAGCTGCAGCAGGATTGCTAGCAGGAACGAGGTCCAAACAATAAGAGCCTCCCCCGCCAGAAGCATCAGGGTTCGCAGAGGATAATAGACATTGAAAACACGTATCACAGCGGACCCTACTCCACGTTAGCGTTTGGCTGATACCCGTAGGCCCCATAGTAGTATCGGGAATACGGCGAAGCATCGGCCTCAATGCCGTTGAGAACCACTCCCAGAAGCATCTTGTCGGAAAACTCTTCCCGCGCTTTGCGTGCCAGATCTGAAGGAGTCGCGTTCGAACGTACGACCAGCAGTACTCCGTCGCAAACCGTCGCCAGCGAAGAGGCATCCGACACCGTTACCACTGGGGGACTGTCGATAATAATCCAATCAAACAGCGGCTCGACCGTTCGCATGAATTTTTTCAGCAGGCTGCCGGAAACCAGCTCCGCGGGGTTGGGAACCACCTTGCCCGAGGGTACAAAGAACAGCCCTGGCATGGGACCTCGCTGAATAATTGCCGCCTCATCATATTCACCGCGTAGGTAATCCGAAAGCCCTGGAGTTGCACTCGTTCCCAGCGCCAAATGTAGACGCGCGCCCCTAAGGTCGCCGTCAATCAACAGCGCCCGCCGGCCGGACTGCTGAACCAGAACCTGAGCCAGATTCGCGGAAACGAATGACTTTCCTTCCTTCGGCAACGCACTGGTTATCAAAATCTTCTTCAGCGGCTGGCGTTCGCGAATTTGGTACAAACGCGACCGCAGCGTGCGAAACTCTTCGCCACCCGTCGCGCCTCCCTCCCGTTCAAAGAACAGCATGGTTCGCGGATCCGGGGACCACTGCCGCTCGCTGCACTTCGCCAGCCAGACCTCCGCGTTACTTAGGTTCGGCAGCGTAGGGCCAACCGGAGTGCCGGCCAACAAGCCACTCTCGCTCCCACCCTGCTGCACGGTCGCACTGGAACCAGACCGCGCGTCCTGCGCTGCCACCGATGCGCCAGCCAAGCGGCTCGAGTCGCCACTCTGCCCTGCGCGTTCCTGTTCCGCTCGCTTCAGCGCTTCGTGAATTCGGCTCATAGTTTCCTCTCCTGCGGAAGTTCGGGATCGCTCTGGCGCAATCGATCGGCCAGTGCGGTCAATGCTTTCAGCGTGTCAATCAAATCGAACTTCTGTCCCGCCGCAGCGGCGCCCGATCCGGCGCCCGACTGGGCGACCGGTGCCGCCTCTTCGCTCAGATCGAAGTCCCGGGCGACGGTCTCCACCAGTTCGCTCGAAACCACCTTTTGCTGATCTACGAAAGCGCCTACCAGACAGTGTTCGCACACCAGATTGATCACTCGAGGAATGCCTTGGGAATAGCGGTGGATTGCCGCTATGGCTCCGTCGTCAAAAATCGTTGTGCCATCAGCCCCTGCGATGCGCAGCCTCTGCGCTACATAAGCTTTGGTTTCTGCCAGCCCCAGCGAGTGGGTGCGAGCGCGCAACGTCAATCGCTGACGCAACTGACGCAGTTGCGGCTGCTTCAGCTTTTGCTCCAACTCCGGCTGTCCCACCAGCACGATCTGTAACAACTTCTCGGTAAAAGTCTCCAGGTTGGTCAACATGCGAATCTCTTCCAGCACTTCATTGGAGAGATTCTGAGCTTCATCCACAATCAGAACCGCAGTTTCCCCAGCCCGATAACGGTCCAGCAGCCAGTTGTAGAGCCGGACCAGCACTTGACTCTTCTCCCGATTTTCGCCCGGAATCCCGAAGTCCGTCATCATGTAGTCCAGAAATTGGGGGACATCCAGGCGCGAGTTGAAGATGAACGCGGTCGCCATCTGCTGTGTTCGCAGCCACTCCAGGAGTTTGTTGATGAGCGTCGTCTTGCCGGTTCCAACCTCGCCTGTCAGAAGCACAAACCCCTTCCTGCTTTGAATGCCATAGGTCAGGCAGGCCAGGGCCTCCTCCGTATGCCGCGTTAAAAACAGATAGCGCGGATCCGGATTCACGTTGAACGGGTTCGCCCGCAGACCAAAAAATTCTTTATACATAACTAACTTTGCGTCCCTACCGCTTCTGGCTCTTTTTTCGCGTCATCCCCAGAAGGCGGCGTCTCCCCGCTTTCCATGGCCTCTCCCACCCAAGGCAGCGCGATGAGCACCGGTATACCAAGAACCGCTGTCACATCTTTTTCGCTGCGGATCGAAGTGTCGCGGAACTCAAACCAAAGCGCTAAACCTAAGCCCAAGCCCAGGCCTGCCGCCAATCCGCCTCCCGCGAACAACCAGCGGTTCGGAAAACTGGGGCTTTCAGGCAAACTGGCTGGATTCAGCAAACGCATAAGCTCGCCCTGTTGCCGACGCTCCATATCCGTCGCCATCTCCGATTCGCTCTTCTTTCCCAACAGCTCCTGGTAAAACTTCGAGGCAGAGTCGTAGTCTCGAGTGAGCTGCTTATACTGCTCTTCCACTCCGGGACTCAACGCCATTCGGCTTTGGTAAAGTCCTATCTGCTGCTGTAGCTTCTTCTGGTCACGGCCCGCCTGCACAATCACATTCTCATATTGGTGCACCTGCAGACGAAGCTGGCGAATTTCCGGAGGCTCGGCTTGATTGCTTTTTTCGTCCGGATCCGCGGTTTCGGAGGCGACATTGTTCTCTGCCAGCTTCTTCTTCACTTCCGCAATGTCAGCCTTGACTTTGATGACATCCGGGTGGTCGGCCGTGTACTTGGACTGCAACTGCAACTGTTGTGTCTGCAATGCAGACAACTGCTGCTGCAAACTTTGGGGACTGGTAGAGGACTGGTTCGACTTCCACGCCGCCACCTGTTGCGCTAATAGCGACTCCGTATAGGACTTATCTTGCTGGGCCCGATTCAGCGCCTGGGTATTGGCATCCAGTTGCGAGTTCAACGCCATCAGAAGCTTCAGGTTGTTGTCTTCATCGCCAGGCAACTGGCCCATGTACTGCCGCTTAAAGACAGCAAGCTTGGCATCCTGGTCATCGAGGTTGCGCTTGGCATCTTCCAGTTGCCGAGTCAGAAAATCCGTGGTGCTCTGGGCCGCCTGCTCGCGGGACTTCAGATTTTCTTCCAGCAGCATCGACGTCAATTCGTTGCACACTTGCTGTGCCACTCGCGCATTTTGCGCGGTGAAGTTCAAGTAGAAGCCAGGCACCTGCCCGCCCTGGCCCGACTTTCTTCCCGCAGAGCCGATTTTCGAGATGTCCGCCACCACGCCTTCTACCGACATGTTCTGTCGAATCTCGTCAGCCGCGTCGTCCACGCTCTTCCCGCCACGAGCCAAGCCTAGCCGCTCAATCATGGGCTGCAGTCGACTTAGGCTCAGAACCTGTTGTTGCATGGTCGCCACTCGTTGCGTCAAGTCCTCCGTCACCACGGGTTTGACGTAACCCTCCGGGACCTTTTGCTCCTCCACCAGAATCAATGCCTGCGAAGTGTACTTCGCGCGGAACGCGAAGGAGACGCCAAATCCCAGCATCGCGATCAGTAACGCTGGAATCAGGATCACTTTCCACTGCCGGCGGACCATCGCCAGATAATCGTCCAGACCGTATTCTCGATTGTCAATCATACGTTTCTTGTTTCCATTTCTAGCCGCTCCAAGCGGCGAGCATTAGTCCAGGCGAATTGGGCGAGGACGCCAGTCCACTCCAAAATTAAATATGTGACGAAATGACGTGGTGTGGCAGTTGGGCACACCCAGGCAGAAGGAACTGTCATACGCAAAACTATTGAACTGATAGCTGGCAAACACGTTGTAGTCGCGCCCAATCGGCCGTCGCACTCCCCCACCCACAAAGCCGAACTGAAAACTCGACGCATTCGTGCCCAAGATGAATATTTGCTGAATGCGCGCGTTATGGGAATAGCCCATATCTCCAAACGCGGACCACACATGCCCCAAGTGGCGGTTCATGCTGGCGCGAAAAACATTGGTGGTCGCTCCATAAAACAATCCCGACCCACTGGTGTTCAAATGCTCATAGGTCGCGGACGTGTCGATTCCTTTCAACAGATACTTCACCGAGATCCGCCCACTCCCGGAAACGGTTCGCGTCGATCCATTCCCCGCGCCTGCATTGATGATGGTCACCTGCGGACCGCCCGCTACGACGACGCTTAGCCGCCCCGTGATGGCATGGCCGTAAATCAGATTCAACACCTGGGTATCGAAGTTGCCGCCCCCAGCCTGCGGAAACAGGAAATGTTGGTAGCCGTAAGATGCCCCAACCTGATCCTTGGGCCCTAAAACATGGCTCACTCCCAATTGGCCGGAGGCTTGCCGGCTGTCGATGTAGCCGACAGGATTGCCCGTAAAATGCACCAGCGCGTACGAACCAACCACGGTCACAGCGGTGCGCGGAGAAAGATACTGATTCACGTTAGCCGAAACCAAACTGGTGATGCGTGGCACCTGCCCCAGGGACGCCAACTGGCCCGACCCCAGAAAGTTGGAGCCTCCGCCAAACAAAGCGCTCCCTCCCAACCCGTACCCGCTGAGAGAAAAGCCTCCCACTCCGCCGTAAGATCCGAACCCGAAAGATCCTTCCGGCAGGTAGCTGAAAATCTCACGCAAGGAAGCTTGCCCGGTTCGCCAAAGTGCGGTTTCCGATGCCGTCAGGGCATGGATCTGCTTAACGCTGGCATTACGGCCGTAAAGCCCTATGCCACCGATGTAGTCCCCGGCTACGTCATACCGTTTCCAGACCCGCTGCAGGCTGGCGCTTCCTAGCAGACGAGAAATCCCCTGCACATTGGCTGCTGCAGCGCCAAACGCATTCGAGTCCAGCGATTGCGACACATGCAGACCCGGCTGAAAAAAACTGCGCGGGGTTAGAGCCGGCTCCAGCGCTGGCTCGTCCAACCCCGAAACTGGAGGATTGGGGGAAATGCGCAGCGTTCCGGTGTCTTGGGCGCTCGCGGCCGGCGGCGTAATCACCGCCTCATCCTGCGCGGTGTCCACACTTTGCGCCCAGCCGGCGGCTCCAAGAACTGCGAGAGCCGTGATTTGCCGTAGTACAGATAGCATTTTCATTGCATCTTCCTTACGGAACAACAATCGTGTCGCCGGGCTTCAAGACCAGATTCGAATCAACTCTTCCCCCTCTCAACACCGCCCGATAATTGACCGGGTATTTCTTCTGCTTTCCGCTCTCCGTCCGCAAAACATAAATGCCCTTGGTGTTCGCAAATTGCGTGAATCCGGCGCTCGCGAGCGCCTGCAACACGGTCATATTCGGCAACAGTGGCAGTGCCCCGGTATGCTGCACTTCACCCAGCACGTAAACCCGCTGGCTGTTCATTTGCGTCACTACCACGGTCACTCGAGGGTCTGCGATGTACTTCTTCAACTTTTCGGTTATGCCTTCGCCCAGTTGTTGGGGCGTCAGACCCGCGGCGTCCACATCGTTCAGTAGAGGCATCGAAATCTTACCGTCGGGGCGAACCGGCAGGGTTTCAGTCAAATCTGGTTCTTTCCAGACAGTGATGTGCAGCGTGTCATCTGCACCGATCACGTAGTCTGGTCCGACTGCTGCTTTCGGCGCTAAGTCCGCCTTTTCGGGAGGCACACTCAGGGGCTGCTCTTTTACCTTGTCAGCGTCGCCTTTGTCAGCGTCTTTTGTGGCATCGTTCTTGGCGTCGCTCTGGGCCCATGCACCCGGGATCGCCAGCGCCAAAGCGAGGACTCCTATTCGCCACCCGGCTTTACTCATTCGCTTCATCGAATCTCCTGTTTCAAAACGCTTTGGCTAAATATTCCCATTTCCGGAATCTTCCAAAGTCTCACTCCCATTTCCGGAATCTCTACGGTCTCGCTGTTGCACCGGCGTTTCCCGCCCGCCTGCACCACTCGAATTGTGCGCCATGCCACCCTGACATTCAATTGCTAGGCAGGTTCCCGTGGCACTGGAAATTAGCCACTCGATTGGATTTGACCATTCATTCCAATCACTTAGCTCCCTTAGACTCGGGATTTCCAAGACTGCCGGAGAAGCGCCAAGCCTGCTCCCAGACTCTCTCTCGGATTTTATCAGCTTTGTTCTAATAGTCCCATGAAATTACAGAGTCTTGGCTAAACCCCGGGCCAACAACTTTGTTGCGGTTGATCTGTCCTGACGCCTTTGCAGATGAGATCCTACCTGTCGGCGATGCGCGCAAGCGAAAAGACTGAAGCTTCTATTTGCTCCGACAAAAATACCTTCTTGCTGATGCGGACCGCCGAGAACGGCCAACTCGATTCTCACCTTTTACGTTTTTAAGACTGCTCCCCCCTTGCCCGGTGAGCAACCCAGCGCTCGATTTCGAACCAACCTAACCAGCCATTACATAACTTCCGCAGCGAACAATAATCCGAAACGGCATTGCGCGACCCGCACGCCATCCCTTATCCTGCATGATAGAAGGACAGGCTCGGCCCATATTGGAAGCAAGCTTAGACGTCCCTGTGTTCCCGCAGCGGGTGCATTGGATCCCCAGCTTGGGGATTCCTCTGCTTACGGTTTGGCTCTACTCTTCGATCCTGTGGCGCCTGGCCGCGCAGTGGTACCACGACCCGAATTTTTCCCACGGATTTCTGGTGCCAATTTTTGCCGGATTCGTGCTCTACCAGGAACGCTCCCACTGGCAGAGCATCCCACCTAAGCCCGCGTGGTCTGGCCTGGCGGTTCTCGCCTTCGGCCTTTGCGTCTTGGTAATCGGGGTTTTGGGTTCCGAACTTTTCCTCTCCCGCTCTTCCCTTCTCATCGTAATCGCCGGGCTGGTCGTACTTTTTCTGGGATGGCCAGTGATGCGCGCCGTCCTGTTCCCTTGGGCCTTACTAGTGCTGATGATCCCGATTCCCGCGATTATTTTCAACCAGATTACTTTCCCTTTGCAGTTACTGGCGTCTAACATCTCCTCCACCGCCCTCCCCTTGCTGGGCGTCCCCGTGCTACGGGAAGGCAACGTCATCATCTTGCCCGCCATGGCGCTCGAGGTGGCCGAGGCCTGCAGCGGTATCCGCTCGTTGCTCTCATTGGTGACACTGGCAGTAATGTATGGATATTTGATGGAGACCCGCCTTTGGATTCGCGTCGTCCTGGTGTTGAGCGCCATCCCCATCGCGGTCGCCGCCAATAGTATTCGTATCCTCGGCACCGGCCTACTGGTGCAGTATTGGGACCCCGACAAAGCCTTAGGATTTTTCCACGCTTTCTCGGGATGGTTGATTTTTGTGGTCTCGCTCGCGATGCTGTTTGCCATTCACAAGATTTTGGAAAAATCCGCGGCTCGCCACCGGAGAATTCCGTGAGCCGCCCTTCCTCGCGGCTACTCATTGCCGCTATGCTGCTGGCTGCCACCGCGCTGTTCCTGCAGACTCGGGGACACCGCGAAATCATTGCCTCGCACGCTCCCCTGGCTACGTTCCCCCTGCAACTAGGTGATTGGAGCGGCGTGAATGTCTCGTTGTCTCAGGACGTCCTCGACGTGTTGGGCCCCGGCGATTTCCTGCTGCGCATCTATCGCGATCCCGCTCTACCGCAACCGGACGTCGACCTTTTCCTCGCCTACTTCCGCAGTCAGCGCGCGGGCGATACCATCCACTCGCCGAAAAACTGTCTGCCCGGCGCAGGCTGGCTGCCGGTCGAGTCCCGTCGCATCGCCATCGCCTTGCCCGGGCTTCCCGAGTTTCCGGTCAATCGCTATGTCATCGCCAAGGGATCGCAGAAACAACTGGTGCTCTACTGGTATTGGGCGCATGGCCGTGGCATCGCCAGCGAGTATTGGGCCAAGTACTACCTGATCGCCGATTCCATCCGCATGAATCGCAGCGACGGAGCTCTGGTTCGGGTCACCACCTCTTTGCGCGACGGCGAGTCTGCCGACCAAGCCCAGGCTCGACTACTTTCGTTTGCTGCAACTTTCAGCCCCAGGCTGAATGAGTTCATTCCCCAATAGCCACCGTCATGCGTGGAACTCAACCCGGTCGCCGGCCGCGTCTCGCTGCGTGGTCATAATCGCTTCAGCCATAGCCCCGATCAGGTCCGTCGCCACCAGACTCTTCTCTCCCACCCGGTTGCAGGCAATGTCCCCCGCCAGCCCATGAAGATAGACAGCCAGTACCGTAGCGTCGAACGTCCGGTCGCGGAACTGGGCCATGCAACCTGCAATCATCCCCGTAAGAACGTCCCCTGTACCTCCCGTTGCCATCCCCGCATTGCCGGTTGGATTCACCCAAGCTTCGCCTTCGGAAGAAACGATCAGAGTACGATGTCCCTTCAACACCACAATGCAGTGGTGCTTCGCCGCAAACGCTCGCGCAACCCGCAAGCGGTCTGATTGAACTTCGGCGATCGTGCAATTCAGCAGGCGGGCCATCTCTCCCGGGTGGGGCGTGATCACCAGCAACCGGCCCTCGCCGGTAAGTTTTTCCGGATCTTCCGCAAACGCATTCAGCCCATCCGCGTCCAGCACCATCGGAGTCTTAGTGCGCGCGAGCAACGTACGAACCAATTGCGTGGTTTCGGGATGCCGAGAAATCCCGGGGCCAACCGCAAGCACCGTTTTGGCCTCGATGATCCTCTCGATCCCGCCGTACTCGAGCCCGCGCAGGGAAAGGGTGCCTATCTCGGTTTCTTCAAGCGGTTCTGTCATCAGCTCGGGATGAAACCCCGCCACGGTCGGTTGAACTGACTTGGGAGTAGCCACGGTCGCCAGACCCGCTCCCGCTCGTAATGCGGCGAACCCTGCCATGGCGGCTGCGCCCGCCTTGCCCACAGCTCCGCCGATGACCAGCACGTGACCGTAGCTTCCTTTGTTCGCTTCCCTGGCCCGCGGCGCCAGAAACGGACTCATGTCCTGCGGCGTCGTCACCGACAGTCGCAGCAACGACACCACGGCTTCCGCAGGCGAGCCAATCGCAGCAACTATCGTGTGACCAGAGGTCAGCGATCCGAAAAGATGCACCGGCCGTGGCGCCGTAAAAGTGACGATAGCGTCAGCACGCATGGGCCCGCTCAGCTCGCTCGTCGCATCGGCCTCTGCACCGGATGGAATGTCAACGGCCACGACCAAGCCGGATCCCGCGTTGACTGCGGCAATCAACTCCTCATACAGTCCAGTCGCCGGAGCCTTAAATCCCGTCCCCAAAACCGCATCCAGCACTAAGTCAGCCCGCAACAGGCGTTGCACCGCATCGCCCTGCAATTCCGCCGAGGTTCGAACCAACTGAGGCGCGATGGGTAGACGGTGCAGCATCTCCGCCGCGTCTCCGCGCACCTCGCCCGGCTCGGCCAGCAGCACCACACTCACTTCCCGGCCCGCCTGATGCAAAATGCGGGCGGCTACAAAACCATCGCCCCCATTGTTTCCCTTGCCGCATAAAACCGTGATGGTTCGCGCCGAACCATAGTGAGATAAAACGAAGTCGGCCACCGCCGCGCCCGCATGCTCCATCAGTTCCAGCGAAGGTATCCCAAAGCGTTGGGTCGTGGCTCTGTCGATTTCCCGCATCTCCTCGGCACTGACAATTTTCATGGCTTGCTCAGAGACACTTATTACAGCGCTTGAATCGAATCCGCAAATGGAGTCACACTCTGCCTTCCCCGCTGCAAACAAAACGCCATCCGATTACTTCGGACGGCGTTTCGTACTACGGTGGTACTGAAATTCCGCCGCGCTTATTTCGACCCCCGGAGCATTGCCTGCACCTTGCTGTTCTTTTGGCCATAGGTGAAATAGACCACCAATCCAATCGCCAGCCAGATGATCAGTCGAGCCCAATTCACCCAGCCCAGCTTCAGCATCATGTAGCCATTGAAGACTATGCCGAGGATTGGAACCAGCGGAACCCACGGCGTCCGGAAGGGGCGCGCCTGGCCGGGATTGGTGCGGCGCAAGACCAGAATCGCAATGCAAACGATAACGAAAGCCAGCAGCGTCCCGATGTTTACCATCTTGCCGATGTCGTCAATCGGCGTCACGCTGCCCACCACCGCCGCCAAAAATCCAACCAGGATGGTGTTCTTCCATGGAGTGCGAAACCTGGGATGAATCGCGGCAAAAAATTTCTTCGGCAGCAGTCCATCGTTGGCCATCGAGTAGAGCACTCGAGTTTGGCCCAGCAGCATCACCAACATCACGCTGGTCAATCCCGCTAGCGCTCCGATGGTAATGATGTGGGATGCGCCGACCAAGCCGCGATCCATAAACGCCCGGGCGATGGGGGCTTCAATATTGATTTCGCGCCACGGCACCATGCCCGTCAGAATCGCCGCCACCGCTATATAAAGAGTCGTACAGATCACCAGCGATGCGATGATCCCAATCGGCAGGTCGCGCTGCGGATTCTTGGCCTCTTGCGCGGTCGTGGAGACTGCGTCAAACCCAATGTAAGCGAAGAAGATGTAGGCCGCCCCCGCCCCAATCCCCGAAAAGCCGAACGGCGCGAACGAATGCCAATCCGATCCCCAGTTGCTATGCGCCACGTACTTGAATCCCAAGCCAATCACAAACAGCACCACCGCCACCTTGATGCAAACGATGGTCGCGTTGAAGCGCGCGCTCTCTTTGATCCCGATGACCAAAATCGCGGTGATCGCCAGCGCGATCAAGAAAGCTGGCAGGTTAAATCCAATTTCCACGCCAAAAACCGTGGGGGCCGACAGCAAGCTGTGCGCCCGCTGCACCAGTTCGGGCGACTGCGCGCCCATAATGTCCGTAACTTTGGTGAGGAAGGCTTGCGTGCCCGGTACTAGCGTGGAATCCGACGCCACCGCCATCTGGCGCGCAATGGTGCTCTCTGCCGTACGCAGCGCGGTCCAGTGGTCATACGCCAGCCACAGCGGCATCTTGATGTGCAGAATGTCCAGCAACTCGATAAAGTGGTTCGACCAGCCCGACGATACCGTGCTGGCGCCCATCGCATATTCCAGCGTCAAATCCCAGCCGATGATCCAGGCAAAGATTTCGCCCAGCGTGGCGTAAGCGTAGGTGTAAGCGCTGCCTGCCAGCGGAATCATGGCCGCAAATTCGGCGTAGCACAGTCCGGCGAACGCGCACCCCATGCCCGACAGCACGAACGACAGCATCAGGCCTGGGCCCGCATAATGCGCTCCCAGTCCCGATAACACAAAAATTCCTGCGCCGATGATCGCGCCCACTCCCAGCGCCGTTAACTGGAACACTCCCAGCGTGCGCTTCAGGCTGTGTTCGCCCGTTTCGCCTGCTTCCGATAGAAGCAGTGCCAACGGCTTTTTCGCCAAAAGATCTGCCATACGTCTCGCTCCCCTTATCTATTCCATCGCTGCGTTCGATCGTTTCGACCACAAGAAATATACCGGGATGCCCAACAGCACGATCATCAACCCCGGCCAAGTGTACTGCGGTTTGTAGCGCAATAGTACGACATCAATAAACAAAGCCACCAAAATGTAAACCGCCGGCAACACCGGGTACCCGATCGCGCGATACGGGCGCTCGGCATCCGGCCTCGTAAATCGCAGCACAAACAAGCCGCCAATCGTCAAAATGTAAAACACCAGCACCGCGAAAATAATGTAGTCCAGCAACTGCCCGTAACTCCCAGAGAGGCAAAGAATGCAGGTCCACACCATCTGCACCATCAGCGATACCGCCGGAGTCTTGTACTTGGGATGCAATTTCGACACACTGCGAAAAAATAAACCGTCCTTTGCCATGGCGTAGTAAACCCGCGCCCCCGACAGGATCAAGCCGTTATCGCAACCGAAGGCGGAGATCATAATGGCAATGGCCATCAGTGCTCCTCCCCCCGTCCCCAGCATCTTCAGCATGACCGCGGTCCCCACTCGATCTTCCGCCGCAAATTGAATGCCCCGGTCGAGAATGGTGGCCCCGCCGGCGCTTCCCCACAGCGGCAGCACGCTCAAGTAAATGAAGTTGCATGCAATGTAGAGAGCGATCACGATGCCCGTACCCATCGCCAGAGACAACGGCAGGTTGCGGCTGGGGTTCTTTACCTCACCCGCGGTAAACGTCACGTTGTTCCAGGCGTCGGCGGAAAACAGCGACCCCACCTGCGCCACCGCCAGAATCGTGAGCGTCCCCACCATCACCGTCGGTCCGCCTACTCCCACTTGCACCGCATGTTGCGCGCTCAGTCCAGCGTTGTGCCAGAAGTTCCCCTGGAAGTTCGCCGCCAGCGCTTGCGCATTCCGGCCGATGAACAGTCCCAACAGCACCAGGCCAAACAGCGCGGAGGCCTTGGCCACCGTGAACACGTTCTGGATCATCGCCCCGGTTTTCAATCCGAAGATGTTGACTACCGAAAGAAACACAACAATGACGATCGCCACCAGGTTCTGCGAGTTCAGGCCCACGTCCATGTTGCCCAACACCATCGGTCCAATCTGGATGGGCGGCACTTTCCAAATGTGGACGATCCAATTAGTGGACGATACCGAAGGAACAAAAATACCTAGAAACTTCCCGAACGCCACGCCTACCGCTGCGATGGTTCCGGTCTGAATCACCAGAAAGAGTGTCCAGCCGTAGAGAAATCCCCAGAGTGGACCCAGAGACTCGCGCAGATAAACGTATTGGCCGCCGGCGCGGGGCATCATGGCAGCCAGTTCCCCGTAGCTCAGTGCGCCCACAATCGTCAGAAATCCAGTCACCAGCCACGCGCCGATCAACAGCGCCGGCGAATTGGTCTCGCGGGAAATCTCCGCCGACACGATGAAAATGCCCGACCCGATCATCGAGCCGATCACCAGCATGGTCGAACTGGTCAGGCCCAGGCCTTTGACCAGTTCCTTGTCCTGTTGAGTGTGGCGGTTCCAATCGCTGGCCGGGGTGGCCGGCACGGGATGCTTTTCCTTGCTCAGAGCGCCTCCTAACTCTTCGGTTCCAGAAACTTACCCGCAGTCCCGCATTTCTTCTGGGATTCCACAAACTCTATCTGAGTTTTCCAGCGCGGTCTAGAACAAGCGCAGGAACTCTTCCGCTGCTTGCCGCGGATCGTGCAGCAAATCAGCAATCACCGCCACCGCATCCGCCCCGGCTTCAACCACCGACCGCGCATTCGCTCGTGTAATTCCGCCGATACCCACCAGCGGTTTGCCGGTGAGCGCGCGGGCGCGTCGCACTCCTTCCAGGCCGACCACCGGATCTGGGCGATCTTTGCTTCCCGTCGCAAACACTGGCCCGATCGCCACGTAGTCCGCAGAGGTCTGCTCTGCCTTCGCCATTTGTTCCGGGTTATGCGTCGAGACTCCCAGCCACAAGCCCGGTCCGATCAGACTGCGCACGCTGGCGGGCGACAAATCCTCCTGCCCCACGTGCACTCCGTCGAATCGCGCCGCCAGACACAAGTCCGCCCGGTCGTTCATGATGAGTTGGACGCGCGATCCGAGCAGGCGTCTCAGATCCAGCGCATGGTCCAGCATTTGACGGGCATTGCCAGATTTGTTGCGGTACTGCAGCAGGGTAACGCCGCCAGCAGCCAACTCCTCGCATGCGGTAAACATTGCGCTCGCATCCGCGAACCGGCTAGTGTCCAAGATAGCGTAAAGGCGAGGCAGCATTGGTGGTTGCTAGTTTACGTGATTACAGAAAATCCGATAAATAGGTCAGATGGTGGCTGATCTCTTCTAGAAAAATCTTGTTCGGTTGAGTCGTCATCCGGCATCTAGCGAGGCGATTCAAAAATCTCAATCCACAATTTCAGCGTGCGATCGTGCCGATCTACAGGTCCAATCAGATGGTGGCGAAGCTCCTTCTCATAGCGTTCCCGAAGTACTTGGGCGTCTAGCTTCCGGGAGCGGAACAAGTAGTCTGCATCATCGCGGTCTTTCTGGCTATTCCGCTGCAGTTTGGACAAAATGCAATCGTAGGGGTCTGGGACAAGCAACTTCAGATGCTTGAATCCGCCCGCCGCCCATTCGCTCAGCCTCAACTCATAATCCTCAGGCAGACTCGTGATCGCGACCCGATGCAGGCAAATCCCATATTTCTGATGGAGAGGCGTGCCTTCGCCAGCTTGCGCTTGAAGATTCAAATTCGCAGGCACAGCTGTGTAGTAGTCAATGTCGCCCGTGGTGCGGGGCAAGCCGTAGTAACAAGCGAAAACAAATCCCCCGATGCAATGCAGCGCGAGCGGCTCGGTAAGCGCCTCGTCGATTTCGGCCAGGAAGTCTTTCCACGGCGACGGCAGCCCGGCGCTGACATTCTTAGCTGGCATAGGGAAGGTGGTCCGGGCGCATGTCTGTTAACAGGTTCCAGTGCACCGCGTCCTCTGTCCGGTTCTCTCTGAGCCACTCCCGCTCGCTTTCCGTCCGCGGAGGACGGTAGAACAAATCTTCCTTCACGAGCCGGCTGTCGTCGAGCGTGCTTTCAAGTTTGCTCAACTCGGTGGCTCGGGCTCGCTCGCCTTGGGTTTCGGCCACCCGCCGCGCCAGTGCAACGACAAATCCGAGACGGTTTTGCAGATTAAGTTTTCGCGCGTTTCCCACCAGCCATGCGTCCGGCTGGGCATATTTGACGGCAACCCAGGGCAAAGCCTCAGCCACGCGTCCGTCGAGACTCTTCTGCGCCAGTGCCGTCAGCAGGACCTCGAAAGGGTGCTTCTTGCTTGTGTGAGAACGAAGAAACGCAAAGCCGGGATACCCAAGCTTAGCCAGCCACTCGGTCAATCGTTGATCGTCGGTCGCTCTGGGCACAAAGTTGTCGGCAAGCGGAAGGACCTCCGGGGATAGCTCATAGACCAACGCAGCCCGGCGAACCAGTTCCGGAGTGAGCCGCCTCTTCCCGTTTTCCAAGAAGTTCAAATACGCCTGTGTCATCCCCAGCCGAGCCGCCGCCTGGGATTGCGTCCAATCCTTGTGGAGGCGTGCCGACTTGAATTCGCGTGTTTCCATATTCGCTGTTATAACGGCTTTGTTATATTTTGTCAAGACTGGAGCCGGCAGCGAAGACTCGTGAAAAGGGTGCTTTGGCTGACAGCGGGAGTACCGGGAGCGCCACGATGCCCGTTTCTGGCATTGTGCGGTGGGAGGGCACACTTGATCTCGACCATTTCGGTAGCACCGAAACCCACACATCGCAACGGCCGCGTGGAGTGGCGCACCCGGCAACTCGGAATGTTATAGCGTCTCTGAGGTCATTCCTTCTGCCTTGCGAGCACGCGCGTTCAGTCGGATTCTCCAGTAGTCATCGTGCCAGACCTGGACAACGATGAATGCCAGGGATGCCAGTAAAAACTCCCACTTGGAAGTGATGGAAGCACCCCGCACAATAACGAGGACGACGTATGCCATGTAGACGACTTTGGCGGGTGAGAAGAGATGGATTGCTACATCCCCGATGCCCATGAGCCGCTCCTTAAAACGCGCAGCGGACTTATAATAACACCACTATGCGACAGACCATCCTTTTGGTTGGCATCTTTCTGTGCGCACTATCTGTTGCTCTGCGCGCGCAGCCAACGCCGCCAGTGGCGGAACCGGAGAGTGACATCGCAACTTGGTGGAAGACATTCGCTCCCGGACAACGCGATGCACTCCTCAAGATAATGACGCCGGAACAAAAGCACACACTCCGTGCCCTGATTGAGCAAGCCGCGCAGCACGAGGGGGCCACGCAAAAGGATGCGGGTGTTTCAGACACTGCTGTACCGCTTGGCACAAGCGAACAGCAAGCCATTGAACAGCTTCGCACCCTCGCGGAGGCAATTAGGAAGTGCCCAGACCAACAGCCCCCGCCCGGCAAGTCAGGTATTCGCGTGTCCGCTCCGTTGAACGTCACTTGGAATCTTGAACAGGTCCATTCGGCCCGTTCGCAGAAAATGGGCTACGTCGAGTTTGTTCAAACCTTCAGTGATGTTCACGTTCGGGCTCCGTTGGAGCAGTGTAAGAAGGGAGACTCAGCCTGTAAGGCTCGCAATCAAGCTTCAGAAATGGCCGAACTGGATATAGCAGCCCGACGCCCCCTTCGTCTCAAGTTCGAATTCGGTATGAATTCGATCTAAGCATTCGAGGCCTGGAGTTTGTCGAGGGGCTCCACAAGAAAGAAACCGACGACAGCAAGCACTGGTTAGCATCCAGCTTGGACGGTTGCACCGGAGACGCCGTTCGAACGACCGCCAAGACTCAGTAAGCACAACTGGGAGGGCCGGTGGCCCACTCAAGTCCGGTTTTGGCTTGAGTGGGGACGCCGTGCAGTGGAAGAACCTCCCCGTGAGTCACCACAGCAGCGGGAGAGCGGGGGTCCCCGCGATGCACGTTCTTGGCATCGTGGGGTGGAAGGGCGCTCTTGATCTCGACGCATTTCGGCGGCGGCGAACCGCACACATCGCATGTGCGGGATGTGTGGGGCACGCGTGCAGCGCCTACCCACCCGCCGATCATCGAGGTCCTCACACACCCGGATTGTGCGTCAGATTCACCGCTCGAATTAAGTTATTTCTGTGACAAAGCCCCATCGACCCAGGTGATTCTCTATCAAAGGTTCAGCGTAATTCACAAAAGCAGTTACGAGCTTGTCCGTCTTTGAGACCGCTTCCGCAAGGATCGAGCTGAATTTCTCACCACCGGCCGCATGGCCGACGAGAATCTCTGCTGAGCCGTGCGAGGGTTACGATATATGAGAACTTCTCATCCTTACGGCACTTCTCAAACATGTCCGGGTCACACTTCATTTGCCAATTGACGTCCTGATCGCTCACACTGTGCCTCCATTGGCGTTCTGGCTGATGAGATAACCGTGTCGGCTCCTAACGACCGATAGACTTGGGCACTGCTCAGCCACCAAGGCTCGTAGAAAAGGAGCGTGCCGTCTGCCCCACACCTCGCGTCTCGTCACAATCCGAGAGCGAGCCTGGTCACAGTCAATCCCCTCCAATTCCGTCCTACCCTGAAGTGTGACCCGAAAGCTCCACCGCCACTACGGTGCCAAACACCTGCACCATACCACCTGCAGCTGCCAACTCCCTATTTCTCAGACACCTGGAAGAATGTTTGTGGGCAGCTCGGGGACCGGTACTAAAGCTGCCTCACGGACAGGCTGGGAATCAGTTGGAAGTGGCGCAGGTTGCTGGTGGCTACGCTATAGCCGAGTTCCAGGGCTGTGACGCCGATCAACAGATCGGCGAGCGGAAGGCGCACACCTTTCGCTTGGTTCTCCCCGTCGATCTGACCGGCGCGAAGAGCGACCGTGATCGTGACCGGATGAATGGGCAGTGCCGTGATCAGTTCTTGGATGAACTGCTGCCGCTGTGCTTTTCGCGCGGCTGTGTCAGCGCGGGCCGCGCCGTGGGCCAGTTCGATCAGCGTGACCACGGAGATGGCGATGTCAGTATTTCCCTCTGTGCGGGCGATGCCGGCGAGCATCTGCCGTATATTCTGTCCCTGCCGCTCAGCTTTGATCAGAACACTGGAATCGAGGATCAGTCCCATGAAGGCGGTTCAAGCGGTTCGCGGTGGCTCTCGATAGCAGACTTAACATCCTCGGCGAAGTCAGCATCCATGACCGCTGTCGAGTCCTCGGGCAGCACCGCGATGCACTCGGAGATGGTGCGGCGCGGCACGGCCGGCGCGTGGATTATCGCCACTGGCAGTTTGCCGCTCTCGATCACGATCTCGGCACCAGCGCGCACCCGCGCCAGTACGTCAGCAAAGTTGCTGGCCGCTTCCGCTTCCGAAATGTGGATAACGGTTTTCGCCATAGCCTGAATTATAACGTCACCCGCAAGACTCGGAACTTTTCTCCCGCCCGCGCGCTCCCATCTCTCGCAAAAGAGCCGAGACATGGCTCACCCCCCACCCCTGCACCCGCCTCATCTCCCCAAACACCGTTCCGAGATTACTTCGCTCCGTCCTTCGCCTCGTCCTTCGCCTTCGACCTCGCCAGAAACCGCTCGATGTAGCCGGTATCAATCTTGCCTTCGCGAAACTCCGGGTCGGCCAAAATGCGGCGATGCAGAGGAATGGTCGTATAAATCCCCTCTACAATGAACATCTCCAGCGCGCGTCCCATGCGCGAGATGGCCTCGTCCCGATCCTTGCCGCGCACTACGAGCTTCGCTACCAATGAGTCGTAGTAGGGAGGAATTGTGCCTTCGGCGTAGGCGGCGGTGTCAATGCGCACACCTGTTCCGCCGGGAGCATGAAACGCAGTGATCTTTCCCGCCGAGGGGGTAAATTTCTCCGGATGCTCAGCATTGATGCGGCATTCAATAGCGTGGCCGCGATGCACAATGGGGCCGTGTAGCACATCTTCCATCCGCGCTCCCGCCGCGATCATGATCTGCGCCTTTACCAGGTCCACATCCGTCACCATCTCTGTCACCGGATGTTCCACCTGGATTCGAGTATTCATTTCGATGAAGTACATCCGCCGGTCCTGGTCCATTAAAAACTCAATCGTGCCCGCGTTGACGTAGCCGATCTCCGACAGCGTTTTGCACAACACATCACCAATTTCCTGGCGCAGTTCCGGCGTCATCTGCGTCGAGGGCGACTCTTCCAGCAGTTTCTGGTGCCGTCGCTGAATCGAACACTCGCGCTCTCCCAGGCTGATCACCTTTCCATAGGAGTCGGCCAGAATCTGAAACTCAATGTGGCGCGGCCGCTCCACAAATTTCTCCATGTAGAGGTCGCCATTGCCGAACGCAGCGGCCGCCTCCGAAGAAGCCTGCAGGAACAAAGCGGGCAGCTCTTGATCGCTGCGTACAATCCTCATTCCCTTCCCGCCTCCACCCGCCGAAGCCTTGATGATGACCGGGTATCCGACCTGCCGAGCCCACTCCAGAGCCTCCAGATCGGAGCCCAGAATGCCGTCCGAACCGGGCAGAATCGGCACTCCCGCCTTCTTCATCGCTGCCCGCGCTTTTTCTTTTTCGCCCATCAGCCGCGTGATCTCCGGCGGCGGACCAATGAACTTGATCCCGCAGGTCTCACAAACTTCGGCAAAATTCGCGTTCTCCGCCAACAACCCGTAGCCGGGATGCACTGCATCCACATTCGCAATTTCCGCCGCGCTGATTACCGCTGGAATATTCAGGTAACTTAATGCCAGCTGCGGCGGCCCAATGCAGATCGCTTCGTCGGCAAAACGCACCGGTAGCGAGTTCCGGTCAGCCTCGCTGTAGATGGCCACCGTCTTGATGCCCAGTTCTTTGCAGGCACAAATAATGCGGAGGGCAATTTCTCCGCGATTGGCGATCAAAATTTTCTTGAACATTTTGGTGATTGTGTCCAGACCAGCCTCTTCCGCCATTTCTGGACTTGGTTTCTACTTACACCCGCGCGGCCCTACTCCACAGGGTTCGCACTTCCCCGCCCCAGGGGTTGCACTGCCCCACCGCAGACTCTAGGCCCGCGCCCGCAACGCAAACAGTTCCTGGTTGTACTCAATGGGTTGGCCATTCTTCACCAGCATCTTCACCACTTCGCCGGCTGCATCCGACTCGATTTCGTTCATCAGCTTCATGGCTTCCACAATGCAAATGACCTGGCCCATTTCCACCACGTCGCCCGGTTTCACAAATGGCGGCGCTCCTGGCGAAGGCGATTCGTAATACGTCCCCACAATCGGCGAGCGCACGATGTGCAGATTCTCTTCCGCAGGCTTGGGTGCGCGAGGTGGGGCGGCCGCTACCACGGGCGCAGCAGTCGCTGCCGCCGCAGTGGCCGGGACCGTCTGGACTTCCTGCGCGGGCGCAGCGTAACCACCGCGCTTGATGCGCATCTTGACGTCGCCGCGTTCCAACTCAAATTCGGCGATGTCCTTCTCGATCAGGAATTCGATGAGTTCTTTGATTTCTTTTTGGTTCATGGTTTGAGTCCAGCTTCGCCCGCACTCCAGCGACTCTAGTGACGATCAATTGAGAACGATCAATTGCTTGTCCGAAGGCGCCAGCACTTCACACCCGTTCTCGGTCACCACCACCGTGTCTTCGATCCGGACGCCCCACTTGCCCGGAACATAGGCGCCGGGTTCGATGGTGATCACCATCCCCGGCCTCAGCACTTCCGTCTCAACTGCTGCCAGGCGGGGTGCTTCGTGAATCTCCAAACCTACCCCATGCCCGGTGGAGTGACTGAAATACCGCGCCAGCTTGCTTCTACGCAATGACTTCCGCGCTTCCGCATCCACCTCTGCTGCCCGCACTCCTGGCCGCACCGCCGCCAGGCCCGCCAACTGCGCTTCCAGCACCGCCCCATAAAAACCTTTGGCTTCTCGGGAGGGGCTCCCCACGTGCACCGAACGCGTGCGATCCGAACAATAACCTGCGAGTATAACACCAAAATCGCAGACCACGAATCCACGCTTTGAGACGATTTGAGAGGAGGCTCGCCCATGCACCAGAGCCGAGCGCTTGCCGCTGGCAATGATGGTTGAAAACGCCATCCCCTCCGCGCCTTTCATGCGCGCTTCGTACTCCATCCCCGCTGCGACTGCATTTTCCGTCACTCCCGGACGAAGCTTGGCACATGCTACCTGAAACAAACTCGCCCCCAACTCGGCCGCCGCACGCATCAGTCGAATCTCGTCCGCGTCCTTGATCATGCGCAGGCGCTCAACCAGTTGCGGCGCTTCTTTCAGCCGAAATCCCTTTCCCAGACTTGACACCAACCGGCGACGCGACCCTAAGGTGAGACTCTCAGCCTCTATGCCAAGCGCCAATCTTGCGCGGCCGGACAATTTGCTGCGATGCTGAGCCAGCCACAAGCCTCCTTCCACAAGCGGCGGCAGCTTCCCGATAACGATTCTTGCGTCGCGGACTTCGGCATGAGCTTGGGTTCGGTAGCGCCCGTCAGTGAACATCGCCGCGCCAGCCCCGTAAACCAGCAGCGCCGCTGCACTGCCGGTGAAACCAGTCAAGTAACGGATGTTTGGCTGATGGGTGACCAGCAGAGCGTCCAAGTCCTGCGCGCCAAGCTGGTCTCGCAATCGTTGCAGGCGGCCAGCGTAATTCATGCCAGCGAGTTTATCAGGAGCCCGCGCTCAGATTGACGCAACCCGCGCGTCACAACACTGAACCCAATAAAACGATTCAGTGAATCGCTAATTGAGCGAGTCGCAACTCAACGCAAGACAAATAGAAAGCCATTCAGAATTCCAACGCATTCTCGGTAAACGCGACGAGGTAAACGAAATTGTCCAAGCGGAGGGTTTGCTTCATTAGCGAGGCTAGCGCGAATAGCCATTAGCTATTTACTAAGTGGTAATATAGGACCAAATCAGTCCGAGATAGCTGTTTAGAGGCACCCTGAGTAACGAGAACCCGTCGGGTGACCCAAAAAGCTCCACCCAGCCCCTCCGAAGCGACTGGCGGTACCCTACAACGCCAACAGATGGCATCGTACGCGATGCGCCCGATCACTTTTCCCGTCCGGGAAACTCATTTCGCTTCCTTCGGAACTGTGGCGCTCGCATCTCCGGCGCTTCGCGATCTAAAGTTACGAAGCTAAGTCTATGATACCATTGGCCCACAAGCTGAAATAGTCGCTACATGCCCTATTCGTAGTGCAAATGGCCCGAGCGAGATGCCCGCCGCGCCGTCGCGCACTGGCAGACTCTCGCCCTCCTCGTCTGGCCCGAACGTACCTTGTCGCTGGCCCGGGAAATCGTCAGTCGCGCATCGCATCAGTGGGTCGGACTGGTGGCTCGCGCTCGTAGGTTGCAACTCGCCGGTCTCTGGCCCCGTGGGGTCGCTACTCATGGGTCTCACTCGTTGATCGATGCTCGTGAGGTCCCCCCTCGTGGTCGCACTCGTCGTTTAGGTCTGCACAATCCGAGGCGTGATAAAGAAAATCAGCTCCCGGCTCGCCGTACTCACCGAACGGTGCTTGAACAGATTGCCCAACACCGGAATATTTCCCAGCACCGGCACTTGCTGAATGTCCACCGAATTTTGCGTCTGGATCACGCCGCCGATAACCACGGTGCCACCATCGGTGACCAGCACCTGGGTGGTGGCCTGCTGCGTAATCAAGCTGGGATTGCCCTGCACCTTGTTGCCGAAATCGGGCGTGGTGTTTTCCACGTCCACGTTCAGAAAGATGGTGCCCTCGGAAGTAATTTGCGGGGTTACGGTCAAGCGCAGGAACGCGTCCACATAGGTGACAGTCGGCGGCCCTAACAACTGCGCCTGAGTCACGATCGGCACCCGCACTCCTTGTTTCATGACCGCCTGAATGTTGTTCTGGGTAACCACCCGCGGCCGCGAAAGGATCTTCAGCAAACCGCGCGACTCCGCCAAGGTGAGAATGGCATCGATGCGCACGTTGTTACTGGCATTCAGAAACGAAAGCCCGCTGGTGGGTTGGGCGACGCCGAGGTTTGAGAACAACGGAATCGTGGAGCCTCCGGTGCTGGCCCCGTTGGCGATGATGTATTTCGGATTTAAGCCTTGCACCAGAGTGGGCGAATTTCCCGCTGAGGAGGCTCCGCCCACGGCCGATGTGCCATTGCCCCAGCCAAAGCCCAACTGAGTGCCGATGTCGCGCGCAAAACTACGGGTCGCGGCTACCACGCGAGCTTCAATTTCCACTTCCTGGGTCTTGCGATCGAGTTGCGTCAACAGCTTGTCGACCACCGGAACCACGGTTGGAATGTCGTTCAGGATCAAGGCGTTGGTACGCTCGTCGGCCACCACTTCGCCGCGCTGGCTGAGGAATTTTTTAACCATTGGAACTACATCTTTGGCGCGGGAGTAACTGAGAAAGCGAGTGAACGAAACTTTCTCAACCGCCAGCGTTTCCGCCTGTTGCTGCGCCACTGACGCTTCCGCTTCTTTTTTCAAAGTCTCTACGGTGGCGATCCGCAACACATTGCCGTCCATCTGGCGGGCCAACGAATTGTTTTTCAACACGATGTCGAGCGCCTGGTCCCAGGGAACGTCGTCCAGCACAATGGTCAGAGTGCCCTTCACGGTGGAATCAAGCACCACATTCAAACCGCTGATCTCGTGAATCAGGCGGAAGAAATCCTTGAGGTCAACATCTTTCAGGTTGACCGAGATGGGCTCTCCGGTGAACAGCGCCGAGGCTGGCGCCTTGGCCTTGCCCGCCTGGGCTTTCTGTTCGGCCGCCAGGTTGACCGCGGGCTCAGGAAGGTCCGCAGGCTTTGGCGCAGAGGGCGCCGCACTCGGAACCTCCATCGCACTCACCGCTGCAACCATCGCTGCACTTACCGGTGCACCTGCCGTCGCAATTGCTGGCGCGCTTGTTGTTGCACTTGTTGGCGCACTTGTCGTCAAACTCCCCGCGGTTGTCTTCGGGGAATTCTGCGCTCCGCCCGTACTCGCCGCCATCACGCACCACATGCAAATCGCCAAACCCAGAACTACTACGCGCTTCGGCATCACAGTTTCCTCATCTCTCGCGGCGAACTCACACTGCCGGGGTAGAAATCTTTTTCACCACTTCCTGGGTGATCATCTTGCCCAGACGGTCCGGCTGGCTTAGCCGGAACACCACGCTGTCGGCGGTGATCTTCAGTACACCGCCGTGAAATACCGCATCTTTTTCTCGAAGGAAATAAGTGCGGTTCAGGCCATCGGTGACCACGGCCGTAAATCCGGCAGTGGAACGCACCACCCCTTTAACGCTGATCTGACCGATTTCCAAATACTTCTTTCCTGCGCTGCATCCGGGGCGCCCACTCTGGGTCACCACCGGACTCAAGAACGGATCGCGCTTTCCGACCTTCACCAACGCGGTGACGGGAGGATGTAGCTTGACCCCCACTCGCTGAACCACTTGCTGCTGCACCTGCTTCTGCACCTGCTTCTGCACCTGATTCTGCACTTGCTTCTCCGCTGGGCCCGCGACCGGCAGCGCGCTCTGCGCCGGGACCCCGCCTGATACCGCCAGCAACATTGCTATCGCCAGAATTGTCCTCATGATTGCTCCTTCACCGTGTCGCCGGCTTTGTGGCGGGTTTCGTCACCACCGGCACGGGCTGGTCCGTACTGAAGAATGTGGTTGCGGTACAGGTCGCGACCACGCTCTCCCCGGCCCCGTACTGATAGGTCTTCTTGGGCTTGGCCTCGGCGGGCTTGCGAGTGGAAGCGACCAGCAGGCCGGAGACGTTGACGATGCGCTCCAGCTTGGCAACGCGATCGAAAAAATTCAGCACCGGATAATACTGGCCATCCAGTTCCAGCTCAAACGGGACCTCGCTGTAAAATTCCTTGGCGGCGATGGGCAGGGCAGTGTAGCGCCGGATCTCGATTCCCGCCAGGTGGCCCTCGGCCTCCAGCATGCGCAGGAAGCTGGCAACTTCCTTGTCTTCGGGCACAATGCGCCGCTGCGCCTCGATCTGAACCTTCAGGTCGGCCACCTCGCGCTCCATCTCCGAGAGCCGCGGACGATTAGCTTCCAGTTCCGCATTCTCCCGAAGGCGGGACTCCAGCTTGCTTTGTGCAGCAACATTGGCAGTCTGCAGCGGGCGGGTGACGGCGAAAAAGAATGCTCCCGCAGCCAATCCTCCCACTCCCATCAATACCCCCCACTGCCGAAGCGCGGGCCACTCTCCGAATTTCATCGCGTCACCCTCATCCCTTGCTCTTTTCGCAGACCAGCGTGAATTGGAACGCCTGCATTTCTTTGACCTGCTCGTCCTGAATACTTTCTTTGATTTCCACCGTCTTGAAGTAACCGGTCTGCTGTAAATTCGACATCAATCCCGCCACCGCGGTGGTGTTCAAGGCCACGCCCTCGATATTGACGACGGGCCCCATATCCTTAAGATTGCTCAACCAAACGGATTCACTGTTGTTGACGGTTTGTCCGACTAGGGCCAGCAGGACCGCCGGACCCGCCTGATTGGCGCGCAGTTGGCGAATCACCTCGACCCGCCGACGCAGGGCCTCGGCCTGACGTTGCCGCTCCAGGTAGCGCGATTTAACATTGGCCAGTTCGCTATTCTTGCGATCCGCCAATTGTTGGGCGGTCGCCACGCGAACCTGCTCCCGGTCGAGCGGGCTCCAGTAGAGATAGCTGCCGCCGGCAAACAAGAGCGCAACCGCTACCAGTTTGAGCCAAAAGCGACCCGCCCCTGCGGGTTCGCTCGCCATATCGGTACTACGCCGCGTTTTCCCCTTCGGTATACCCAGCAGGTTGATTCGGATCATAGGTCGTCAAAACTCCTTAGGGCGAGTCCCACCGCCACTGCCATTTGTTCGGGGTGGTGTTGTGCCACTTCGGCCGCATCGGCCCGGGTGGGCCGGGAAATCCTGAGGAAGGGGTCAAGAAACTCCACCGGTAAAGAGAATTCCTCTTGCAAAGCTTCTGCCAGCCCCTCCACACGCGAGGACCCGCCAGCCAAATAGATTTTGGTTATTGGCTCGCCTTCAGCGCTGGCCCGGAAGAAATCGAAAGTCTTCTGGATTTCCAGCACGATGCTCTCGCTGACCTGTTTCAGAATCGGAAGGCGGGCGTCCAGATTTTGAGAATCTACGTTGTCGGAATCTGCGTCGTGACGATCGGCGCGAAGAGAATCTGCGTGCGGGGAATCTGCCACGCTGCTCCGCTTGAGCGCCTCCGCCTCCTCATAGCTCAGTTCTAGTTCCCGCTGCAGAGCCTCAGTGTACTGATGCCCGCCCATGCTGACGTCGCGCGGGAACAATGGGCAACTGCCCTTCACGATGTTGATGTTCAAAATGCTGGCGCCCAGATTGAGCAGGGCCACGACGTCCCCGGGGCCGGGGGCATAGTTGTATTCGTAGCAGTTCAGCAAGGCCAGTGAGTCAATATCCACCACCGCCGCATTCTTGCCCGCCAGCGAAAGCGCCTGGGTGTAGTTGAGGATCTTGTCTTTCTTCACCGCCACCAAAAGAATTTCCAATTGGCCGCGGTCGCGTTGTTCCGTCAGCACCTGGTAGTCGAGATTGACGTCCGCCAAATCAAATGGGATGTGCAGCGTGGCCTCGCGCTGAATCGCCTCGGGCAGGGCCTGGTCGCTCTCAATGGGCAGAGTGATTTTCTTCATGATGACGGAGTGGCCGCTGACCGCAGTCACCAGGTCGGGGGTCTTGATGCCGGCTGCAGCGAACAACCGCGCAATCGCGGTGGAAACGGTGCCGGCATCGGCAATCATGGAATCCACGACCAGATCGCGCGGCAAATCCTCAAGTCCGCAGTGCACTGCTTCCAGGGATCCCCGTGACCGCTTGAGTTCGACCACCTTGATGCTGGAGGACCCGATATCCAAACCTGCCATGGTTCTCGCGCCAAAACCAAACATGTGCCTACCGGCCCATCTGGCGGGTTCGTTCCCGCCTTGCGATCTGGTTACTGTGGCTAGGTTACGTAATCCGGAATTGGAATGACAGATAACGAAGGTACGGGGTGAAACGCTAAGGGGAGGGTGGAAAAATGCGGATTGATTAGCGGCGTTTCTTGGCAGCCGCGGCCTTGTTGGACGCGGATTTCTTGGCGGGGTGCTTCTTGGGCGTCGGTTTTTTGGGCGAAGCTTTTTTAGGCGCGGGCTTATTGGGCAAAGGCTTCTTGAAATTGGCGGGCTTGGGCGATGGCTTCGGCTTCATCGCGGGAGGCTTTGTCTCCGCCGACGCGGGGTTGCCTGAGCTTTTCTTGATTGCTTTTTTCCCTGATGTGGGCTGGATCGCCGGTTGCACCGCGCGCTGGGCCTTGGCCGGCGCGACCGGCGCCGAAGGCTTTGTCCTCAAATTTTCAGGGACACTTGCAGGAACATTCGCCGACGCTTTGGCCGGCACACTAGTAGGCACTCTTGCAGCCTTGGATGCGTCTGGCGCTTTGGATTTCGGGGGCAACGCAACCGGCGTCGCAGGAACCGGCGCAGCTACGGGCACCACGCCCTTGACCTTCTTACCTGCTTTGCCCTTCTTAGTTCCGGCCGGTTCGGCGACAGTCGCAGCGACGTCCGGCACTGCGCCCTTGGGAGTGCGACCGCGTTTCGGTGGCGGCGGAGGCGGAGGCGGCGGAGGCGCCAGCGGCTTCAGGTATTTCAAAATCTCGGTGCGGGAGCGCAGCTTGCCATCCATCAAGAGCAAAAACACATCGTTCGCGATCTTGGCGTAGCCGGGCATCTCCGGAGTGATGTAGAGTTCGGTCATCTCCAGCAAGGGGACCTTCTGCTGCACCTGCCGCCACTTGGTGAGGAAGTTCTTGATTTTCTCGGCCACCGCCTGTTGCCGCGCGGTCACTCCCAGAAACAGAATCATTTCGGGACGCGCGTGGGATAGCAGGTTCCAGGTTCGCGAGGGCGTGGCCGCTTCCTTGCCGGTCAAGCGCTTGGCGAGGTCCTTGGCGTGATCAGTGAGGTCGCGCCAGCTCTCTACTAGATCTTTGCGAGGAATGGCGCGGCGGATGTTGGCGATGTCGGAGTCAGCCATGCGCGCGGTCAGGAAATGCAGCACGGCAGGCGAGGGGTCGGGGGCGTACCCGAGCTCGTTCATCTGCTGGCGGGTCTTCACCAGAGCGCCCAAGCCAACGGCGTCCATCTTGGCGGTGGTCCAGTGCGGATTCAGGACTTTGAGCCAGCCCTCTTTTTCCAGCACCTTGACGATGTGCAGCGGATCTTCTTCGTAGGCCAACTGCTCGATTTCATATCCAATGGCGCGGTTACTGATGTGTTCGATGTAATTGTTTTCTTTGGCGGAATCAAGTCGCTGCTGGGTGCGTTCTTCCAGAGGCCAGTGGAAGCGGGCGGAGAGACGGGCAGCGCGGATGATGCGCGACGGGTCTTCGACAAACGCGTAATTGTGCAGCACCCGCAGGAGTTTGGCCTCCACGTCGGCTACGCCGTTAAAGGGATCCATCAACAAACCGCGCGAGCCTTCATTGAGCGAGATGGCCATGGCGTTGACGGTGAAGTCGCGGCGGCGCAGGTCATCGCCGAGAGTGGCGGCAGTAACCACCGGAGGCTTGCCAATTTTGTCAAAGCGCTCGGTGCGCGCCATGCTGATTTCGGCGCGCACGCCTCCGTTGAGAGTCAGCAGAAGGGCGTGCGTCTCTTCGTCCACATGAGACACGCGAATGCCGGCGCGTTCTAATTCTTTTTGCAGCTTGAGAGGATTTCCCTGGACAGTGAAATCCAAATCGCGGATGGGCAATCCGCTGATGATGTCGCGCACCGCTCCGCCCGTCAGGTAGAGGTTCATGGCGGCGGCGCGGGTTACGTCCTGGACAAGCAGGACGGCTTTGAGCTGATCCGGCGTCAGCCGGGATTCCATCGTGTAAATGTAGTCGGCCATGCCTGGTTACAAGTGGTGCGCGAGCCCGCTTCAACAACCAGCGGGTGTACCGCCAGACCGGGCACTGGACGACGACGTGGCTCCAGTCCCAACCTAAGTGATTCTATCCAATAGACTTATACTGCGATTCGGCAGTGAAAGCAAGAAGCAAAATAACATAAAGTTTACCTTTTGGCTACTGGGAGCAATACAAAATGGCATGGACGCGAGGGAAAAGTGCGAAAATCTGAAAGGGAAACTTTAAACGTTGACCACAAGTCGGGGCCTTGGCCGGAGTTCCAGAGCGAATTTCCGGACCGGCGATCTCGGACTAGTTGTCAGTGTAAGTGATTGGAAGCAAAGGATTTTGTTTCTCATGCCCTCGACGCACAAAAAAGTCGTGGTTCGCAAACACGACCGCGATTCGATCCACGGGCATGTCACGCCCGCGAGTTTTATTGTCGATGGCAAATTGGAGTTGTTGAATACCTCGGGCCAGGTGGTAGCAATCGATCTGGGCGATATCAAAGCGGTATATTTTGTGCGCGAGTTCGGCGAAGTGGAACCAGCGGGGCGCAAGACGTTCACAACCCGCCCCCGCACGGAAGGCTTGTGGGTGCGCCTGAGGTTCAAAGACAACGACGGGATGGAAGGGCTGATGCCGAACGATCTGACCCAGAACCCGGACGAAGGTTATCTGGTGAATCCACCTGACCCGCGCTCCAACACGCAGAGGATATTTATTCCGCGGAGCGCTCTGAGTTCGCTCACCGTGCTGGCTGTAATCGGCGCGGGACGGAAGAAAAAAACGCCGGCGGCCGAGTTGCAGGTTTCCATGTTCGACGACAGCGTTCCTCAATAGGGCGGCAGGTTGCGTTGCAGATTCAAGCTGCAAGAGTGGTCGCAACGACGACGCTCTTCTTCCGCTCCAGCCTTCCCCGAACACGCTGGATTGGCAAATCCACCAGAGTCCGCATGGCTTGGGCGTAGCCCATGGAGAGCAAGAAGATTCCAAGTGCCAGCACGATCCCTGGGCGATAGTAGTGGTAAAAATGGTGGAATAGGGTGTGATGAATGAGATACATGCTGTAGGAGAGACGGCCAAGGTGGCGCAGGGCGCGGGACTCCAGGCAGCGAGTGAGTAGATTTTTTCCGGGTAGCGTCACCAGGAAGAAGATGGGCATCAGCCCGACCTCTTGAACGGTGTAGCGGATGGTGTCACGAAAAAGCGGGTTGCGATAGACGTAAGAGAGAACGAGGATGGCGGCGCCACTCACGGCCAAGGCTGTAGCGTGCTTTTTCAGCCACTCCACTCGATCGCCGCATCGGGGATTGGCGACGACGGCGAGCACACAACCAGCTAGGATGGAATCAAAGCGAGTGTCGGTTCCTTCGTAAATATTTTGCCAAGACGAGTGCCAGACGAACGCCCGAAAACAACGCCAGGCCAGAGCCAGTAAGCAGAGCGCGATCAACACCGTTGCCTGCTGTTGCCGACTGATGGCGCGGCGAACGAACCAGGCATAGAGCAGGGGGAACAACAGGTAGTAGTGTTCTTCGACCGCCAGTGACCACAAGATGCCGAGACCGGCAGGCAGATTTCCCCAACCCAGGATGTTCCAGTAGTTGGAGAAGTACAAGAACGCCGAAACCAGCGACGCATAGCTTTCGCGGTTGTAGACCAGGCCCGCGAGCGCGAGGGCGGCGACTAGGATAACGGTCAAATAACAGGGCGGAAAGATGCGCAGCACGCGGCGGAGATAAAAGGTCCGCAGGGAGATGGTTCCGGTTTGCTGGGCCTCAGCGCGAAGCAGGGTGGTGATGAGGTATCCGCTGAGAAAGAAAAACACTGTGACCCCGAAACCACCGGGCAGGACCTTGAAGGGCTGGGCGTGGGCAACGAAGACCAGAAGGAAAGCGACGGCCCGCATGCCGTCGAGACTGGGGATGTAGAGATTCGATGGTGGACCCGTGACCGCAATAGGACGCAGGCCCATACTGGTCAAAGTAACCTACCAGGGGAAGCCGGGTCAGTGATAACTGAACATACGAATTGTGAGCAGGCAGGACGGATGCAGGGCGAGGCGGAAAGAAAGAAGTGTCGCCCTTCAGATGAAAAGTGGCTAGGTTCGACGACAGTTGCCGCCGACGACAGGGCCGCCGTAAGCACGCGGCGCAGTCATGGAGCTAGGTCGTGATTCGCGGAACCAGGTAATGGTTCAGTTTGAAACAATCCACTCGCGAATTCCCACGCCAATTGTAGCGACGAAAAGTACAGCCCAGAAGTAGATAGCGCTTCGGGAAACCCACTCGATCTCTCTCCATGAGAAATGCTCCCAGCCTCCCGCGCAACCATTGCCAGAAAACAACTCCTCTAGTTCTTCTAAATATTTGTGGAAAACGCCGAACTGTTTCAATATCGCAGAAGAACGAAGGACACCCAGACCGACGAACAGAACCGGGATGCACCAAGCCCACTTGGCATGGCATATTTTATCTCTGTTTACGATCAGCCTTGCCCAAGTAGCACCAACGGCGATAACGACATTGCGCTCAACAGCGCGGGCATCGGTCAGAAGCCATTCGATTTCCTTCCGAAGAGATTCGGCGCGGGCAGCGCGGAGTTCAAACTGAATCACTACTCGGAACCACACAGGCTTGGGTGGTTGACTGTAGGGCCTTGTCGACCTCGGCGCCAATGCGCGCGAGTTGCTCCGCGGTCATGCACTTCTGCATCGTCTCAAAAAGCTGGCGCTCTTCCTTGCGGATGTGAGCCGTGAGTTGCTGGGCGAAGTGAGTCAGGTCGGCTGCATTCATGCTGCGGGCAGAGGCCTTGGCGAAGCCCTGCCGTAGGAGAGAGTGTTCGGCGATCAGTTCCTCCACCACGCCCCGCATGGGGTCTAACTGGCGCGCTTCCGGAAAGATGAATTGCTCCTCCGCCTGGAAATGAAGTTCGATTTCCGTTTGCTGCGAAAGCTCGATTTCCGCCTGCCACTGCTCGAGTTCGGCGACCGAGGAAAGCGGGGCGCGCTGGATACGTACGCACAGAGCCAGCGCGTGCTGGTGCTGACGGGACAAAGGGACGAGGTTGGGATCGCGCAACATGGCGATTGCTATGATGCCACCGATTGCGGCGGCGGCGCGTCTCCACGGCGCTTTACTAATTGGTTGCAGCCATTGACAATGAAGAGTTGGGCCGCTGCGTGCGTTGCGTCGTCAGACTGACGCAACGGTTTGCAAGAAATTGTTGCTATGGATTTCGAGGAGTCTTTCTATGCCCGCAACTGGTGAACTCATTCGCATGATGAATTACGTAGACGACATCGCGGCCACGCTTCGCCGCATTCACGCCAGCATTTACGCTATGACCACGGAGGAGAAGACTCGACTGGCCGACTACATGCGGCAGTCCGATCCCAACTACCTGTCGGTGGTGGAACAGCTCGAGCAGGTGGGCAAGTAGTGGCGGAGATCAAGACCATCGCCGTAATTGGCGCGGGGATCATGGGGCGCGGCATTGCCCACGCGGCGGCGTTGGGCGGGTACCGGACGGTGCTGGAAGACGTGCTGCCGGGATCGCTGCGCAAGGCCGAGGGGGAGATCCGCGGCAATCTGGACAAAGCGGTGGAGTTGGGCAAGGTGAGCGCGGTCGACGCCGACGCTGCGTTCAAGCGATTGGAATATGCGGGCTCGGTGGAAGAAGCAGCCCGCGAAGCCGATCTGGTGATCGAGGCGGTGCCGGAGGAGATGGAATCGAAGATTGAAATCTTCACCCTGCTCGACAAAATCTGCCGGCCCAACACTATTCTGGCTTCGAATACGTCATCCCTTAGCGTCACCGAAATCGCCAGCGTTACCTATCGCGCGAAAAACTGTCTGGGCATGCATTTTTTCAATCCCGTGCACAAAATGAAGCTGCTGGAGATTGTGCGGGCGCTGGAAACCACGGACGAGGCCCTGGCCGCTGCCGTGGAAGTGGGCAAGCGCATGGGAAAAGAAGTGGTGGTGGTGAAAGAGGCGCCGGGCTTTATCACCAGCCGCATCAATGCGATGATCGGCAACGAGGCTTTTTACATGCTGCAGGAAGGCGTAGCCTCCGCGGCTGACATTGATAAGGCGCTGAAACTGGGACTGAACCATCCGATGGGACCGTTTGAGCTGGTGGATCTGGTCGGGCTCGATACTCGTCTGCACATCCTGGAGTACCTGCATAAGGCGTTGGGAGAGAAGTTCCGTCCGTCGCCGTTGCTGGTGCAGTATGTGAAAGCGGGAAGGCTGGGGCGGAAGTCCGGCCGCGGAGTGTACGAATATCCGGAACCGTCCAAAGCATGAACCGGGGCTCGACTACGAGTTCTGGTAGTACGTTTCCGCGCACAATATCGTTGGTTTAGTACGCTTGTCTCTTTGAACGGCTTGTCAGTGCAGGTGCTGGCAAGCCCTTTTTGTTGAACCGCTTGCGGCGCTGCTCTAACCCGCCTAGTGCCGGCACTCCGGACCACCTCCAGTTTCTACTCTGGCGCGCTCGCGGAACACGATTACGCGGATGCCATTGACCTGAGCATCCTCCCCCGCTATTCACATTACATTCACCAGACATTCACCTTTTCTTAACACGAGCACATTAGCCTCAGAGATGTCTTGATATTTATTCCCATGACGCTCGGAGGGCAAGTACAGATGAAGTTTGCGGCGAAGTTGAGTGCGCTTTTGTTGCTGGCGGCGATGACCCTGGTGGCACAAACCAGAACATCGCCGAAACCCAAGAGAGTAAGGCAAGCACCCGTGACAGCGGCGGACGTGCAGTCACTGAGAGATGCTTTGGCGGCGCAGCAGTCGGCCATGGCCGCTCAACAACAGCAGATCCAGGCTTTGCAAGACGAGCTGCGTGGCAAGGATCAAGCCGTGCAACAGGCGCAGACCACCGCTACAAACGCTTCGAGCAAGGCAGAGGCGGTCCAAACTCAGGCGAACCAGCAGCAGCAAACGGTGGGCGAACTGAAGAGTGACGTGACCGACATGAAGTCTACTCTCAGCAGCACGGCGCTGACTCTGCAAGAGACCCAAAAGACGATTGCAGAACCGCCCACAACCATCCACTTTAAAGGGGTCGCCCTGACTCCGGGGGGCTTCGTAGCGGCGGAATCGGTGTATCGCAACCGCGCGCTGGGCGCGGACATCAACACTCCATTCAACTCGGTGCAGTTGCCCGGGAGCAGCCAGAATGCGCTGTCCGAATTCTATGGCTCGGCACGGCAATCGCGCATCTCGCTCTTAGGTGAAGGTAAGTTGAAGGACATGAAGCTTACCGGATACTACGAAACCGACTTTCTGTCGGCGGCGACGACGTCTAACAACAACCAAAGCAATAGTTACAGCCTGCGCCAACGGCAACTGTGGGGACAGGTGGCACTGGAGAACGGGTTGACGTTGACTGGCGGCCAGATGTGGAGCCTGGTGACCGAAACCAAGCAGGGATTGGACAACCGAAGCGAGGCGTTGCCCATGACCATCGACGCCCAGTACACGGTGGGCTTCAGCTGGGCGCGGCAGTACGGGTTGCGGGTGACCAAGAACTTCAACAATCGCTTCTGGCTGGGGGCGTCGTTGGAGAATCCTTCGACTACTTTCGCGGCGCATGGAAATGCAGCGAACTTTGTTCTTGGCGGACCCGGCGCTGGTGGCGGCCTATATAACCCCACTGCAAATTACTCATTCAACGCGACGCCCGACGTGATCGTCAAGGCCGCGTTTCAGCCCGGATTTGGCCACTACGAGGTCTTTGGCATCTTCAGCCGGTTCCGGGACCGAGTGTTCCCGTGCGGCGAACCGCCAGCCAACATTAGCTTGTGCAGCGGGGGAGTTTCGTCCGCGGCGGGAGCGTACAACGACTCGAGAAACGGCTTTGGATTGGGCGGAAATGCCCGCATCACACTGCATAAGCAACTGGATCTCGGAGTGCATGTCCTGGGCGGAAATGGGGTAGGACGGTACGGAACGAGCGGACTTCCAGATGCGACGGTGCACGCCGATGGAACCCTGGCATTGCTCCGCAGTTACCAAGGGCTGGCGACCATCGAGTGGCACAAGCCGAAGTATGACGTGTATCTAAACGCGGGGGCGGAGTATGTCGGCCGCAATTCGCAGCTTGATCCTATCTCGTTGAAGGCAGTGGGTTATGGCTCACCGCTCAATGTTACAACGGGATGTTATTCGGAAACGCTGCCGAGCAGTACCGGGTTCGGAGCCGGGGGTTTGTCGAATTGCACTGCTGACACACGCAATCTGATCGAGGGCACAGTTGGCTTCTGGTACCGCATTTATAACGGGCCAAAAGGTAGGTTGCAGATGGGACCGCAGTACTCATACATCACCCGCAACACTTGGAGAGGAACGGGCGGCACGCCCCACGGAATTGACAACATGGTGCTCACGTCTTTCCGCTATTACCTGCCATAGAGCGTATAACAGAGTTACTAACTATAGATCACAAACAACTCGCCCCGGCATTGGGAACTTTCTCTGGTGCCGGGGTGAGGAGTTTATATGGCAGTTGGTCTGGAATGTATCGATTCTGAGTGACAAGCTTTCGGTAGGTATCGCCCACAATGCGCTCATTGGTTCCTGAGAACCTACACCGCTGAAGGCGAGGTGAACCCCAGCAAGAGGGGATGGCGAATCGTTGCGACGGCAGTCAGGAACATATTCCCCCGGAAAACATTTCCGCAGCGGCGTGGAAGCGTCACTCCTGAGTTTTGTCCAATGGCCGCGGCGGTTGTGTTGCTGCCGCCCCGACTCGCAACCATGTTCCCCGGCGTCTTCACGCGTTTCCCCTAGCTACCAAAATGAATGCCGGCTTTCTCGCGCCCCAGTGCGGCGACCAGCGCGGCCAGCGAGAACACTACCACCGCCGTGATCGCCATGGCATTTGCATAACTGATCTTCTGAGCCAGCAGCGCCTCCACATAACCCACCGAACCGGCCAGTAGCACGCCGCATTGATAAGCAAATCCGGGCAGGAAACCACGCACGGAGTCGGGCGACAGCTCCGACAGGTGCGCCGGGATAATGCCCCAGGCGCCTTGCACCATGAACTGACTGAGGAACGCGCCGGTCACCAACAGCGGGATGGAAGGGGCATAGGCCCACAGTGGAATCATCAGAATCGCGCTAAGCAAGGCCACGATCATAGCGCGGCGACGCCCGAAGCGGTCGGAAAAAAAACCGAACACCAGGCCGCCCAGGATGGCGCCTACCATCGAGATGGCGGTGATCCCTGCGCGCTGGGTGGAACCCATGCCCCAGTGGCGCTGTAGAAATGTGGGATACATGTCCTGGGTACCGTGAGAAGTGAAGTTCATCATCATCATGAGCACGGTCAAGTACAGAAACAATTTCCAGTGGGAAGCAATTTCGCGACCCAGATTGGCCCAGCTACGCTTCTGCTGCTGCTCCCAAACGGCCGACTCTTTCACATGGAAGCGGACGTACAGCCCGAGCAGCGCGGGCAGTCCGCCGATAAAAAACATGGGGCGCCATCCCCATCGCGGAAACACAAAGAAGAAACAGACCGCAGCCAGCAGATAGCCGAGCGCATAACCCTGCTGCAACATGCCGGAGAGCAAGCCGCGAAGTTTGGGCGGAACCTTCTCCATCGCCAGGGATGCGCCTACCCCCCACTCGCCGCCCATGCCAATCCCAAACAAGGCGCGCAGCACCAGGAAGGTGGTGAAACTATGGGCGAAACCGGTGGCCACTTCGACAACTGAGTAAAAAACCAGATCAATCATTAGGGGCAGGCGGCGTCCATAGCGGTCTGCCAGCAGCCCGAAGATAAACGCGCCCACTGGACGAAAGACCAGAGTTAGCGTAATGGAAAGCGCAATCTGCGCGTCCGACTTATGAAACTCTTGCGCGATGGCGGTGAGGGCAAATACCACCAGGAAGAAATCAAACGCGTCGAGAGTCCAACCCATAAAACCGGCGAAAACAGCGGCGCGGTGATCGTCGGCCGGGGGCCGGATGGGGTCAATTACCGTGAGTGGATCCGAAGCGTGAGTCAAGCTGGTTTCCTTAGAATTGTCAGCGTCTTGAACCTCGCATGGGATTCAAGGGATGCTTCTCCGACCCCAGCGGACTTCGGCGTCAACAAGAATGCGGTCACATAGTATCACTGGAAAACTAAACGCGTCCGGGGTCCTCGCTCGTGTCGCCCCCGAAGAACTGGAATCCCGCCCGACAGTGCTGAAGGCACCAGCGCCGAGTGGCACGAAACATTAGTCTCGATGAATATTTTTACCGCACAAGGGTCGACGAGGGATTTATTGCATGCACTGCGGCGGCGCAAAGATGTCACTCCTCTCGCCGCCCGGGCCACCGAGCTCGATCGAAATGATCCTTTGCTCAGGGTCTGTTTCTATATCGAGCTGTGTACCGTTTCGCCATTGAAATGTCATGCCGACGCCCTTTGAATCTGCGCGCGATGTCCCAAATCTTGGCCCATATCGCACTTCTTGATCGACATTCTTGAGGAATCGGAGCGATGGAGGCACCGTCTACATCGATGGAGAAGGAAAACCAGAAGTGCAGTCTAAGTGCTTGAAAACATTGGTCGGGGAGAGAGGATTTGAACCTCCGACCCCCTGGTCCCGAACCAGATTCCAGGCCTTATTGAAATCTACTGATCTTGGTAGATTCTAAAGGCTTTGGATTCAATCTGTTGCGGAATGCTGGTCGCGGCCTATTGAACCTTGGTGCTCTTGGAGGCTTTGACCGACACAAGATCGACTACAGCGCCCGCCCCCTGCGGCAATAGTCCTTGCGAAAACCTTGGTAGCTCCTCTTGATTCTGCACCCCCAATGAACCCCGGCAATCTAGTCGTGGCGAACCAGAAGATCAGAAATGAACCCGACAAGGAGCGAGACCAGAGGTCTCATGCACCGCATGGCAGGGTGACTCTACCGGACCCGGGCGGCAGAAGTCATTAATTTTACGAGTTCAGGAGGCTCGACGAGGGACAGGTTTACTCACCCTGTCGTGTATTGTGCTGCCGGGTGCCTATTGTGCCATTGCCCTTGCGGACTCCAGTTCTGACCGTCAAATCTGCTCCTCCGCTCTCTAATACGTTCACATGTAGCGCGGTTTCAGGATCGTCCAACTCACCTCTCTGGATATCCATTCTGCTCTCGCCTTCTTGTTTGACTACATCTCCAAAGACTTGTAGGTGTGCACCGCCGCTGCTGAGTATTGTTAGCCTGAGTGGCGGTCGATCAGTATGCGGGATAATGAGAACATGGCCCATGGAAGGCCCGTTTGAGGCAATGACCATTGAACCCCCGCTGAGGCGTGCGCCATTGTAGGTGTAGAGCTTCCTTGCAGGCGTTGCTTTGGAATCACTGACGGTGACGTTCCCCAGTCTTGTCCCAGGATTTGTGGCGCTGCCTTCCCAGCTACTGAAAGCACCTCCCCCCGCAGTCCAATCAAATGTGGGGGTTGACTCGGTCGGACCTGATGAGACTACAAACTGATAAACGCTCCCTGGGTTGTTGTAGGGCTGAACGATATACTGAGCATTGTTCGCACCGGTGTATCCTCCTGAGAACTCTACGTCAGTCTCGCGATTGTAGAAAGCAGCATCGTCACTCCAGACAAAGAACCCAGCAATGCCGTGGTCGAAAACATACGTTCCGCAAGCTAGGCACTCGCTTGCCACCACCCCAAGTCCGTCGCCGAAGGGTGCCATCATCTGCGCTTGTTGAATCTGGCTGGCATACATGGACGCGCAGTCTTGGAAGGTGGTGATGCCGAGGAGAATGTCGAGATAGCTGCAGGTGTCGACATCTTGCCCGGTGAACTCCCAGGCGATACCGTTGGCTCCGTAGGTCGGCGTGGGAACGAGATTAACACTGGTGTAGGTGCTGTTGGCATTGGTGGTCCAGTACGAACCGCTGGCGGTGTCAATGTGGGCGAGCAGGCTCAAAGCTGCAAAGATGTCTGCATTGTTTTCGGTGGACTTACTTAAGATGAGCGGTTTGGGCAAACCGCCGTCGGGATAGCCGAGGTAGAAGCCGCCGAAGCTTGTGCCTGTGGTGTCTTTTAGGTCGCCGACAATCCAGTTGCCAATGGTCTTGGCATCGTCGAAGTAAACCGCATTGTTGAACTGCCGATGGGCTCCGAGCAGGGCGAGGATGGCGAAGGCATTATTGCCGCCGGTGGCACCGTCGAGAACTAGACAGAACGCCGCGCCGCCACACGAAGTCGTGGCCGCAGAGAACCCTGCCAGCCGGATATCGCCGGCCTTACCCACGGCTGGAGCAAGTTGATCGTTCAGCAAACAGATGTCTCCGCTCTCGTACGCACTGTGCATGCCCAGAGATCCGTCGGGTGCGGCGGGTAGAGGGTCACCGTGGTTGTCGTAATTCAACGCGTAGTCCAGAGCGTTGGCAATCTCCTCGGTGTTGGTCAGGTCGCCGGGCTGGGCGCGATTGAGCAGGGCCGTTAAGGTAAGGGCCGACTCATAGAGGCTAGCTACATTGCGGTTGACCTGTTCCGGTGGGAACGGCGCAGCCTGGTGCGGCACTGCGCCAAAGGTCTGGGTGCTCAACGGAAGACTGAGCGTCTCTGAGCCCTGGCTGGCGCGAGCCAGTACATTGATGAAGTGAGTATGGTCGAGCAAGACCGTGTCGCCGTTGGAGTCGTTCGCGGCAACTTCAAACAAAACATGCACGCTGGACAAATCTGGCTGGCATGAGACACTACTGAACTGGATCGTCATGGATTGCCAGGTTTGAGAGACCGGTAGGTAGCTGGGCACGCACTCCCCGACACCGAACTGGATGGAGTTCGCCCCGGGAGACCGTGCGTCGAATACAACTTGCGTCGCTCCGGTCAAGTCATACCCGTTGCCGGTCCGCAGAACACTCCAACCCTCGGGCTCTTCGATGTTCAGGCCGGCGAAGTCGCCTGTAGGCAATGGCGCGCAGGTTGCGCGCAAGACTGTGCCTCGGGTCACATCCAGGACAGTCGTGTTGGTCGCGGGATAACAACCGGTGGTCGTGTCGGAGGAATCGTCAACGCAACCGTCGTCGATCGAGACCTTGATTACGTCCCCGAAGTATCCGCAGGGAAGCGCGTGATTGAACCCCGAATCCTGGTCGAGATAGACGAAGACATTATTGGCGTTGTAGGAAACTCGATCATTGAGCTCCTGATAGGCGCAATCGCTGATGGTGGTGCACGCGCCAGTACCATTGCGCCCCAAAGAGACGGTAAGAGGGCTGTCGCTGGCGAGCACCCTCGCATTGAAGATCCGATCTGCCATGCTTGCCCAATTGGTGGCGGAGAGACCCACTCGCACCGGAATGCATTGAAATGGCGTGCTCGAGCACTGACTCGCCGGAGGCGACGTATCACCGTCTTGTAGAGTACTAGCCACGACTCCTGGCTCATCGCCGAATGCGGCACTGTTCTGGGCAGGGTGCATCTCGATGGGGGCACTCGAACGAATCACCCTCCGCGCTGTCTCATCCCCGTCCCTACTTTGCGGGCTTGAGCCATCGATGTCCGTGATCAAGAGAGTGGCCAATTGCAGAGACGCGGCGCGGTTGTGAAGTTTTGAAATAGCGGAATCTGCCAGCGTGACGATTAGAGTCTTCTTACCCTCGACGTCTTCTTTACAGGATTCAGAGTACGTTGCGTAAAACATCACATTCTTGGGGAACATCTTGATGTCCCACAAGTCCTGCGTGGCATTTATCCTAGTGGGTCGGATCTCCATCAATCCTTCCTCAGTGGCAGGTTGCACATGGAAATGCCGGTCACCCAACACGCAGCCTTCACTCGTTTGGACAGTAAACTTGACATTCTTGCCCACACCATGCTGGTCGTTGCTCACGGTAAACGAAGCCGAGTAGGTTGAGCGGGAGATCTTCCTGGTCTTCGGGCAACACACCAATGGTCTGGACGGCGTAGTGTGGGCGGCAGGTTTAGCCTCCGTTGTAATATGAGGTTGATTGTTAACAAGCTGATCCTTCACCAGAAGGTACGCATCCTTGCTCGCCTGATTCGCAAGACCCAAAACAAAAGCCCCAACTACAGACAAAAGCCACGCCGTCCACACGAGCCAGAGAGGCCGCGACTGCAATGGTTCATCGGGTGTCTTGGTGCGTACGCCCACGGACTTTTGCCCTCACAGCGCTTGAAAGACCCCACCACTTTCTGTCACTCGCAGTGCGACCAAGCGATACTGAAGATGGTCTCTGCATATTGATGGTACATTACGGAAGGGACACCCGCGCAACAACAAATACGCTCCCGTGAGTCAATAATTATGCTCGCGGAAGGGATTTTGTCGCAGCTATCACCTGATTTGTGGGGGGGGTAAGGGCTTCGCACGAGGCCGTCCTCTGCCCGCTCCGAGTGCGCGTTGAACTCTCCACCTGGGCATTGCTAGTCGAGCGGCGATTTCTTTGGACATTTCCTTATGAACAGAGCCTTCCGCCTCAACTTCAGATTTCATCTTGCGCACCAGCCATGGTTCAATCGTGGCGGTTAAGTACTGGTCACGTGTTAGACCCTTGTCGAACGTGACTAGAAGAAGACCTCTACTCTGCGCAATCTGGTCAGTCAGGGCTTTCACTTGCTGCCTTAGCCAACCGTGTTCAGAGTGTATCGTCCGCAGAAGATAGAGACTCGTCAGTTCATCATTGCTAAGATAAGCACAACGGGCTCTGTGAAAATTGACGATTTGGGATGTGAGCGGCAAATCACTTGCGGACTGCACAGCCTCATCGAGGCACCTGATGGCTCTGCGGATCCTATTCTCCTTATCCACACTGTTTCTCTCCGCGCAAGCTATCTCTAACTCTGCCTCAAATACCAATATCCTCGCCCACTGCTCAGGCAATGCCTTCCTTCCTTTGTGTATTTGCCCTAGCTGGGCACGGGCACCTTGAAGCAGCGTGCGAGCTCGACCCTCGTCGCCCATAAACCAATGAATCCGCGATGAAAGGAGCATTGCCTCGATCGCCAAGCTGGGCAGCTGGGAGCAGTGCTTCGTCAACCTATCGTGCCACTCCAGGCTCTCGCTGAGGAGTCTTCCCTTTTCCCGACTATTGACCAGTGATAGGTATAAGAATGCCATTCCAAGCTCGTAGGCGGCAAAAGCTGCATATCGAGAATGCTCCTGTCGATGAGCATTTGCTTGGACTTCTTTATATACTCTGTGGAGTGGTGGGATGACCTGAGAGTCGAGGTCAGGGTGAGGGCCAAGCTCCTTGCGACGACAAGATGATGACAATATCTCCAAATGCGCCCACAGCAACCGGTTCACAGTTCCGTGCAGGAGTATGGATGCGGCCTGAAAGTACTTGCGCGCCTGACGGTATTCGCCACGGTGGCTCGCCAGCCAACCATAACCGAAACCTAGATTCTTGCCGAGACAAGTACCGGCGAACTGAACTTCTGTTTCGGAGATTGATTTATCCGCTTTCATCTCGAGGCGACATTTTGCATATTCGATGCTGCGCGTAAATTCCGGATCTGCTTTCAGATCTCGCAGTTGTCGGTAGATGTGCCCCTTGAAGTAGTGCAATCTGGACAACGTGCCATTACATTGAAATTGAGGTGTCCGCAGACAATGCTCGATAAAGCGTTCGCATGCTGATAGGTGTTGCTCCGACGCTTCAAGTTGATTACGGCGATACAGAGAAAATGCAAAATGAAGGCAGCACCAGACCTTCTGTCTCCATCTCCGCCGCTCGGTAAGATCCGAGGGGGTGTCGGACCGGAAGTTGGCTTCCCAAGTTTCGTGTGAGAAACCGCTAGCTTGAGCTCAGCGAACAATGTCTCGCAGGGCTTATTTAGCAGATTATATGCCTCCGAATATAGCCCAAGCTGGTCCAGTATGTCACTCTTGAGACTGAGGTGGTGGAGATATTCAGGGCTGCCCCTTGGGGGCATTTGCGAAGTGGCGAAGGAGATGACGCTCTTGCTAAGTTGTCCTCGCCGCACAGACTTCAATATCGCGCGTGCGTTTGTGGTAGCCATCTAACACCCTTTCAGTCAAACGAGCTGGTTATCTTTCGGTATGTATGGCGCCAACCCAAGGAGACGGGCAAACGCGCCGTGCCACTACGGCGCGGTAGGACCCACGCGCGACCATGGTGCTGGATATCGGCAATCGCGCAGAATCGTTCACGCTCAGTCTCGTTCCGCCGTTTTTCCAGCCGGTTGTTGAGTTCGTCGACCTTATCTTCGACCTGCTTGACGTTGAGAGAAGGGGATTCGCTTCGCGCGAGTGATCGCCGCTCAGTAGGTCGGCCATCCGAAGGTTCTGCCGATGGATCAGTTCGTTCAAGCTGATCTCCATGTGAGTCGAAATCGTATCGATCTCTTTGAGGCGTGTCCGTTGAATCTCTTCGAGGAACAGCTCGAATCCAGCAAACCCAGGCGCCCGCTGAACGGCATTGCCATAGACTTCGGCGTAGTCACGGTCTCGGGTGCGGCAGTTGCATTTGGGAAGGCCGCCGTACTCAGTGCTGCCGTAGAGATTTCCCGCGGAGTCGCGGATCCAGGAGCCAGGTTCCCACCCGTCGGAAACAACGTCTCCCTCGAAGGAGTACAGAGACTTGAAGTTGGTCTGGGCTTGCGCAGGATGAGTGATTAGCATACCGATGACCAACACAATGAGTGCGGCCGGTGCGACCCTGGCAGCATTACTCGCTGCTCTCCCCGCTGAATGGTTAGCTTTCCTGGTACTGGACATTTGCTCCTCCTCACAATTTAGTCGGGATTTCCACTTTGTCCCGACAGTCAGCAATTGTGCGCTCCTTCGCCTCGGGAAACAAGCTATTGTACTCGTCCAGTAGAGGGGTGACACTTTTCATTCCTTTCGTTGGGATGGATTCCGAATCGGAGCCTGCTATAACTTCTCCCGATCCCTGTACCTTGATTTGGCGGTTGTCCCTCGTCAAAACCTCCTGCACTCGTAAAATCAATGACTTGGCGGCACCCGATTCGGCTGGCGTTGAGCTACTGTCAAGGGCGGAGCAATAATAGGCCACATCACGCCGCGGCAGCGGGGTGATGTGGCCTATTATTGCTCCGGCGCTTACAGTGTTGGGTTTGACGATCCTCAGCGCCGGTTTCCAGTCGAAAAACCGGGACCAGCGCACCAGACTCAGCCGGACAGGGTCGGTCAGCGGGCGCGGTCTGACTTTGCGCTCCTGGTAGAAAGCCAGTTGTTTCCGCAGGAACAGGTTCTCAGCGGCCAAGGACGCTCGCGACCGAAGCACGGACCTCAGAAACTGGACTAGATCAGAAACGAGAGAGGCAAAAAGCGAAACCAGAGATCTCATGCACCACATGGCAGCGTGATTCTACTGGAGGGACGGCAAAATAGGAACGAACAACAGCCGGTTTTCACGCCTGGCCGAAAGTCCGCGCAACTCCCGCATTTTCTGCATTTTACCGCTCGGTGGTGAATTTTTGCGCAGCACAGGTTGTCGCAACAGCTGTATCGTCGTCCCACACCACGAGTGGCGTGCTATTTGCCCTTCGAGCAGTCCGGAGAATCTTTGTCCTTGCAAGGATCAAGTTCGCGGATGATAAGCGCGACAATGATGGCGGTTCCACCAACACACGCGGCACGCATAATGAAGAAGGCTATTTTGTGATTCCTCTGGGTGCTTTCCACCTGCTTCGTCATCTCAGACTGAATTTCCGCCAGGGATATCGGCCCGCTCGCGCTCTTTATGAACGTTGATACCTTGCTGGCGATCGCGAACGCCACATCATAGGTCACCTTACGAGTGATAGTCCCCGCAACCCGTTTATTGGAGACGGCACTCGCCGAATCGCAACTAATCAGGATCACCCGTTGGTTTAGCCTCGCGCTCGCAGGAATGTCATCCAAGAATAAACTGCCGCCATCCAGAGTATGAAGCATTCCGTGCTCGTTGTGCCCCACAATAATGACAAATGACGCCGTTTTCGCCTGCAATACATCCTTGTACGTTCTCTCGTTGAAGTTACGATCTCCCTGCTCCTTGCCGAAATTGGCCTTGAGAGTGGATCGAACTCTCTCGATCTCAGTCCGCTGCGCCTCCGTCACGGTCTGTTTGTCCTTGTCCTTGCCATGGAAAAAGAGTCTTTTGTATTCGTCCAGAGTGACGGGTGCCAGGGCTACAATATCGACCGTATTGGGGAGTTTTTGATTCGCTAAAGCCGTCGCAGCTTTCGGGACCTGTGTCCATTCAAAATACTTCTCATAAGCATGCGGCTGCGTGTCAGTGATCGACCCCAGGTGTGCGTTACAGGGCGTCGAAATGTCCCCGTCGTTCTGACCGAAAAGCGCATGTTCTGGACCGTTAAAAATAATAATCGACAGAAGAACCGCGCTGAGGTTTCTTAGCATGGCCATTACCTCGTTTTCTCAGGCTGCCTTAAAGTAGTTCCGGAGTACTTTCTTCTCGGTATCTTCCTTGACACCCAGATGCGTCTGTGTGGGGATGAACGCGTCGACCGCTTTCTTGAACAACACGGGGAAGGCCGCGCCGAACAGGAGGTAGGTTCGCGCCGCCTGTTGCTCGGGAGAGAACCAGACATACGAAGCGATGCCCGAAGCAATAACCATCGCAATCACGATGATCCAGTAGCGCGCGGAACCAAGTATTGAGCGATACTCTTCGGTATCAAGCTTTGTCTTAGCGTTGTACCAGAACAGCAATTCCTGCAGAATTGCCCCAAAGGCACCAATGGCAATGTTGTTTGCGGCTGGCGTCATGAATCCCCCACTCGTTTTGTTCCGAGGTCGCCGGAAATCTCACCACATCCTTTCGCTCTGTGCCTCGTCATCTCGAAGTCGTTGATTTTCAGAAGCGGCGCGATGCGGTCTCACGACTGCCTACAACCACGTCTGCCAAATATCAAGCGACTTGAGATCGGATAGCCTTGCCTGTACAGTTCTTGCAAGTCTTCTCTTTTAGACCGAGTCGTGTACGGTGGAGCGAACTCGGGAACGCCTGCGTTTTCCTGCAATCTAATGTAACATGTAGACTTTCTTGGAAATCGGTCAGAGGATGGGCGTGATCGACTCCATTCTGGACGAAAACAAGACGAGGCCAGTTTAAGCAGCGCCACACGGCCAAGCGGATCTTCCACCGTTTGCACGAGGAGTTACTCGGATCGCTGGGGGCTAGACGATTCGCGAAGGACTACGTGCGTGCGCAACGCTGCGTAGCCGGGCTCGTGGTAATAGGAAATGCAACCAGAAAAGAGTCGCTTCAGATGGCTGTCCCTCGTCAAAACCTCCTGCACTCGCAAAATTAATGACTTGGCAGCACCCGATTTGGCTGGCGTTCAGCTACGAATCATCACGGGAAGAGTACTCTGGCCTTCACTTGACCGACTTCCATGTGGGACTGCTGCCGATTGCGCAGGCATACAGTCCGTAAGAGTTTGTTCCGCTTGCGCCTGTGTTCGAATACAAGCTCCCCGCCGTGCAAGTGCCCGAACCGGGTACGGTGCTACCCACCACCCAAGTCGGCACACTCGCCACGCTGGTCGTGAACCTCGAAAATGGTCCCGCCGCCCCAACGCCATATAGCGGTTGACCAATCACGTACAGACCCACCATCGCGTCCGTTATGTTGAGTGGGCTACCACTGTCCGACGACCACTGATCAACAATCGTGTTGAGATGACCTTGGGCTCCGGAGGTATTTTCGTTATGAATTCCCATCAACACTACATCCGTGACCGTGTACGTCTTCTCGATGGCGACTGTCGCGTTGTACAAACTACCCGAGGTGATGTCTGAGACATTAAACACCACATCGCTCTGGGCCGCGCCCGCGACTCCAATATGTATACCATACGAAAAGCCATTGATAACGACGTCCTCAATCGTCTCGTTGGAAGAGTCCAGCTCGATTCCATTGTTGGAGTAAGAGTCCGGCCCCTGGCAGCTTATCCCTCGAAATCCCTTCGTTCCGCCCACATTGAGAATCTTAATGCAGATGGTGCTGCCAGATGATGTACCGGTCAGATTGAAGGTAATGTCCGAATACGGTCCCGAACCTTTGGCAGACGCGGTCGACACTAGCAAGCCGGTCGAGTGCACGTTTGAGAGGTTCACCCGTCTAACGTAACTCCCCTCGCCTGAATTCAGGTTACTAATGCCATTGGATCCGTTTGTGGCGTCTACCGACAAATCTTCGATCGAAACTCCGGTGCAGCCTGCAGCAGGGCAGGCCAGCGTGCCGGTTGCAGTCCCCATCTGGATCATCGCCTGACTACCAAAGCTGGAAGTAGCCGCTACGATCTTTGTTTGGCCTACGCCCTGCCCAATCAGCTTCGACCCATTCGGAAGTATCCATGGATTGCCGTTGCTAAGCGCAATTGTGCCAGCGGGCAGAAGGATTGTCGCCGGAACATTTTGATAGGTGTTGCTCCCGTTCCGCCACGGTGTTTCATTGGAGCCGCATGTAAACGAGGTTACCACGCCTCGTGCATCCACCACCACACTGGATGCACTAGTAGCCCCGGCAGCGAGCGCATTATAGACCTGCACGCAGATGTCATTGCCCGACTGCTTGCTGGCGTCAATCACCGCGTTAGAATAATTGCAACACGCGGGAGCGGTGGTAGTAAAGACTGCATTGCTCCCCGTCGTCGTCGTCTGAGTCCAGCCCGGCGCGGCTGCCCCAACAAGCCCCACTAGAAAGACCGCTGCCGTCAGGCGTCCTAAATTTAGCCACCACTCTGTATTTTGCATCATCGCCTAGCCCTCCGGATTGTCTTCATGAATGGGCGGAACGCCCCCATAGCCGGCGTCTAAAATGTCGTTGTGATCGGCGTCCAGCCGCCGGTTCCCTTGCATCCCCACAGCGTGTTTGTGCAATTGCCTGTCTTGGTGCAGCTATAAAGGCTGCCCTTGGGACATGTTACTCCCATCGGGGCCTTCGTGCCGGAATACCAGCTGGGTCCGCTTAGACTGGTCGTAAACAGCGAGTAGCCCGCGGCGGGCGAGCTTGACCCGTAAAATACCTGCTCCCCTAAAACGTACATCGCTAAATTCAGGTCCGTCATTGACATTGAGGTCAGATCGTCTTGAATCGTCTTGTGGCTGGCGGCTCCCGACAGCCCCAGCAGCGTAATGTCGCACGCATTCGGGGCCGTCGCTACGCCAACATGGGGACACGTCGAGCTTGAGTTTGTCGTGCCCGATATGTGTATCAGCGCTCCGCTAGTTACGGATCCCGACACGTTCATTAACAAGTTGTTGCGCGCCGTTGCGTTGGCGCCAATGACGATCCCGTCGTTGAACCCACTGATGATGATGTCCCGAAACGAATTGTTCGACGAGTCCACGGTAATGGCGGCGATTGAGGGGCTAGCGCTGCTCGAGGTGCACGTCAAGCCCCGGATCCCGCGCGTGCCGCTAAACGAGCCGGTCATCTTCAGACATTGCGACGTCTGCCCGTTTGTGACCACCGAAATATTGCTGTACGGCCCCGAGTTCGCGGCCGTACCGTGCCCCGAGGTATCAGGGCCGATCGATAGTGCCACACCATAGATGTTCGTAAATGCAACATCTTCCACGTAACTCAACTCTTCCGCAAAATTGTTCACGATTCCATTCACTCCGCTGACCGATGCTCCGTCCACAGTCAAATGCTCAATGGTAATTCCAGTGCAATTCGTAAAAGTATTCATTGTCGTGCAGTAATTACTGTCGTACTTGCCCATGTCAATCATGTCGCCACTCGCGAGAGAAGCCTGCAAGACAGTTTGGCCCGGGCCTAGCCCGACAAGCTTTGTGCTTTGCCCCAGGTACCAGGTGCTAATGACCGAGATTGTGCCAGCGGGAAGCAGCACTGTCGCACGGGGTGGCCATAAGCCTGACGTTACACCGTAATTATTGGCGAAAGGGTTGACAGTACAAATGTACACGCCGCCTAACTTAGGCACTCCACGCGCGTCCACCACCCCTTGTCTGCTGTAGTTCTGGGCGAGATCGGCAAGCCCCATGCCTATGGCCACGCAAACATCACCACTCAAGGGGTTTCCGAATCCGCTCACATCAATAAATGCAGGTGAGCCTACGATGGAGCTATTGGTGGTGCCGCTGTACACCGCGTTTGCACCGGCACCGGCAGCGGGCCCCGAGTACCCCGGTGGCGCGCCTTGAGCGAGCGCGTGCGAAGCCAGTAGGTTTGCCGCAACGGCTAGGGTCGCCCAAATTGCTAGATCTTTCCCGAATCGCAACCAAGGTTTCGTCGTCATCTCAGTTTCTCCTGTCAAACTGCGAGGTCTCTTAGAAGAGAATCTGCCAAGTAGTACCGGTTGACCCGCTGCCGGTACAAACAAATGTCGTGGCGCTCGTGCCATTGATGTTTGTGAATAATGCGCCCGGCGTGTTGCAGGGGCTTGTCGACAGATCGGTCGTTCCTACGCCCCAGGTCGGCAACGGTGTGGGCATCGGCGCGCTGCCGTTGGTCACCGGGCTGGGATCCGTGGTAAAGCGAGAATAACCCGCACCGGCCATAGATTCTCCCAGCACGTACAGGCCCACCGACCACGGCACACCCGTCGTTAGTGCCATCAGAGACGTGCCGGTCTGGTCATCCCGCACGGCTGTGGTGGCTAGACTGGATGAGTGTGAGAAATCATTGCTGGCCTGCAGCACACTAACATCGCTAATGCCACCGGAAGGAAATGAACAAGCTCCCAATGTGCTATCGGAGTTCGTCCCGCAGATGTGTACAGTATTGACCGTGGGGCTATTTGAATTTGCACCCTTGGCCGCGCTCGTGATGTTCGAAACAATGACATTGGCGATTGCGCTGCTACTACTACTCGCACCGATCTGCACCCCATCTTGAAACCCCTCAAAATGCATGTCTGAAACCGTATTGTCTCCTGCCTGAATGAGCACCGCTCCGGTGCTCATGCCGCCCGTCCCCTGCTGCGAGCTGCCTAGCCAGATGCAGGTGAAGCCCCTCAACCCGCGGGTCTGCGCCTGGACTTGAGCGCAAGCGCAGTCGGTACCTGGCGTGGCCGGGGTATTGAAATTGATATTCGTGTAAGGGCCAGAACCCGCCGCTCCCGAACCAACGTACACTCCCACATCCGCGACATTGCTCATCATGACATCATTGACGTAACTTTGGTCTTGAGCCGCCAGATTGTAGATACCATAGGTATGGATATTGTTTCCCGATGTGGTTCCGCCATCCAATTGCAGGTGCTCAATGGATATTCCGGAACAAGCACTACCATAGGCACACATCTGAATCATGGAAGCCGGAATTGAGTTTGAAGTGCTCGGTTGGCTGACCACTGTGATAATCGGCATGTTGGCCGCGACTCCCATCAAGCGAGTGTTGCTCGGCATGACCCATGTTGCACCAATCTTGATATGGCTCATGCTCCCTCCAGGGAGAATGACGGTTGAGGGTATATGTATTCCATCGAATGGCGAGACCAGAACGCCATTATTAAGGTTTGCAGTACAGTCGAAAGACAATAGAGGTGGGTTAGGAATCAACCCGCGAGCATCCACCACTGCGCCTGGGGAATTACCGTTGGCACTCTGCTGCACAAGCAACGCGGAATTAATCACCTGGCAGATATTCATGTTCCCAGTGATACTCGCCGCGTACCCCGCCGCATCAATGTACGCGGTCGAGGCGGAAGTCGTTGTTCCTGAGTACACCGCATTGTTGCCCGACGTTTGCGCCGCCGATCCAAGGCACAACCACAACACTGCCACGCTCGCGAGTACGACGGTTAGCGGAAAGACCCTTGGGTGTTTTAACATCATTTTGCTAGCCTCATTTAAAAGTGGCGCTTCTCAGTCGTTCAGCTCAAGCCGTGTTATACGACCAAACTCGGCTGGGTCCCTACTGCTGAAGGTAAATGTTGCCCTCAGCAACATCCCGGAGTCCATCGTTGTTGAAATCGGCAGAGATTGTTCCCGCTCCTAGGGACAGACTCAGACTCTGATCTGGCCCGAACGTGCCATCGCCGTTGCCGAATCGCAGGAAAGCGTTAAATCCTCCACTCCAGAAGAGTAAATCGACATTGCCGTCCGAGTTGAAGTCGCCGACCGCAAGACCATCCGTCAGATCAGCGAGGGCCCCCAAGTTCTTGAACGTGCCATCGCCACGTCCAATCAGCACAGTCATTTGCGAGTTGTCGTTGTACAGAAGATCTGGTATTCCGTCCCCATTTAGATCCGTTAGAACCAAAGGCGGGAACCCGTTAAACCCTGTAAAGCTGGCTACGGTTCGGGGACTTCGGAAAGTCCCGTCGCCATTGCCGAACAGAACGCGAAGTTGAAAATTACTTCCGGAGTTAACTGCCACCAGCAGATCCAGTTTGCCATCTCCGTTGAAATCACCCGTGAGCATCAGATGGGGGCCGCTGCCGCCGCCAACGGATGTGGAAGTGCCCCTGGTGAAAGTGCCATCGCCGTTGCCAAAATACAGGAGCACCGCGCCAGTGTTGACGGCGACATCCAGAATCCCGTCCTGATTAAAGTCGCCTACAAGGATTTGCGTCGGCGGGAAGGGAAAGCTGCCAAAGTGTGATCCAGGCCGGAAAGTAGCGTCACCATTGCCGAGATTGACTTGGAGGTGAGAGGTGTTTGAGTTGAAAGAGTTGCCCTGAACGAACACGATGTCTTGGTTACCGTCACCATTGAAGTCTCCAAATTCAGCGTCTCCGCTCCCAAAGTAGTTGCGAGTGGCATCAGGCCCGTAGGAAAACACACCACTCCCATTGTTAATGAGACTCTGGAGTTGGTACCCGCTTCCCGCAAAGTTGTTGATGGCGAGATCTAGGTTCTCGTCACCGTCGAGGTCCGTTAATAAAACGGGACAACCAAACGGCAAAATGGTTTGCGGGCTGCCAAACGTCACCGTGGTGATGGGCGCATGGACTTCGACCTGCGCGAAAGTCGAGCTGGAAATCTGCCCGCCTGGACTGGTGGTGGTCACGGTGATCAGCCCGGCCGTGTTGGTCGCGATGTCAGACGCCAGAATCTGCGCATCAAGCTCGTGACCCGACACAAACGTCGTGGTCCGCGCCTGCTTATTCCAGTTCACCACCGACCCGTTGATGAAGTTCGCGCCATAGACCTTTAACGTGAACCCAGGGCCACCCGGCGCAACCGCTGTCGGGACGGTCGGAGCAGTAACGTGCGGCACGGGATATCCCGGCTGCTTGGTAGCGGCGAGCGCAGTTCCACCGAGGCCGATTAGAGTGGAAACAACAACCAGAAGAGCGAGGCGAAAAGGACTACCAAAACAGTTCATAGGAAAACTCCCACAGGGTTAAAGAAACTGCATTCGATTTCTTGGCGATCTTCAGTCTTCGGGGGAGAATTGTGTCTTGCCTCTCCCTGTCGCCCAAATTGCAGCGTTTCGAGGAGGCCGTTAAACTGCGATTGACGCTAGTCTATTTCCAAGGGGAAGTCAACAAGAAAGCGATTTCAGACCCACATTCTTGTTAGTAGGCAACCTAGAAGAGCTTCAGCCTCGTCAATTCCGTGATTGACCTTCCAGATGCATCGACACCGAGCTCCAAACAGCTGGGGGCTCGTCACAATTAACGCACACGGTGGAATCAACGGGTTAGTGCGGGGGAACTCTCCCCAGCGAGCCACGTTTACGGCGCCAGCCTGATCCCGCGAAGGGGCGAAAAGGCATTCACGGTAGCCCCCGTTGAGCCCAGGAGTGATAGCCAGAATTCCCTTAGGCTCAGCCAATACTGACAGCTCTTGCCGGAACCGTCGACGCCGAGCACGCTGATTTGGACGCCGCGCAAGTCGGGCGCGTTGTGTGCCGCAGCGTGAATCTGTCGCTTCGAAATCACCGACGGCATCTCGATGTCGAGCTCACGCGTGTGTTGCCTCATGTCGGAAAGTACGATGATGCGCTTGCTGGTGCAGGTATCCTGTGCAAACACTTGGCTGGCCAGCAGCAACGCTCCAATAATGTCCGTATTCTTAAATCCTATTTTCAAGACTTTACGGCGGCCATCCCAGGCGGCAACGAGCGACCTGCGGGCCGCCGCCAGCCGCTCCCCGAAATAGCCGGGGGAATTTCCCACTCGGCCCGACAGCAGGACGTAGGGCTCGGTGAAACTGTCGCCGGTGATGCCGATGACGGTCACATGCCCGCCGGTCAGCGCTTTTGCGAGTATTCCGGCAACTCGGGGCTCGTCATCGTCAGCACTCGATTTATGATCTTGGCGAAGGGCAAGAGATTCTCGTCGCCGCTCAGGACCCACTCGCCGAGCCTTTGATTGGAGCGCGCCCATGATTAAGCTGCTCTTAATAGACGCTGACCTTGTGCATGCCCGGGAACTATCGGCCTTGCTCGCCCACCGGGGCATCGTGATACAGCACGTCCTCAAATGTACAGACGGCGCAGCCGCCCTGCGGCAGTCACTTCCTCAGCACGACCTCGTCGTCGTCGATCTGTCGGAACGGTCACACCCTTGGTTGACGTTCCTCCGCAAACTGCGGCAGGCACTGCGGAATCCGACTGCGGGCTGTGGCCCGCTGTTCCTCTGCATTTCAGGACTTCAATGGAGCGTTGACTTTCAAATTCTAATCGAACGCAGCGGAGCGCGATATGCATTTGAAGAATAGGTTTGGTAGAGTTCTGGAGACTGTAGACTTGTTGGCTGCAGAACTAAGGAGCCTTCGGTCTCAAGGCCCGTGCTTTATGATCCTGCACCGATTCCACAACCCCGGTTCGGATTGCACTCCAGGTGAAGAAGCTGCGGCGGTATTGCTTCACCACCATGGCAGGGAATATCGGGTGCCCTTGCCGCCCACCCGGCTCCTACTCTTCGACTTCTTGGCGCGGCGCTCCCGAATTCCCTTAAGTGGGTCCCAGATCGTCACCGCAATGAGCGTCGATCCTTTCGCCATGCGGCATGGACTGAATGCGACGTCATCTGCCCAGGCGCCGCCCAAAATTCAACGGTCGTGCCTAAAGATATATGTGCAGCGCATCCGGCTAGCGCTGAAGCAGTGCTTCGATGAAGCTGGCTTGAAGATCAATCCTCACGATGTGCTCGCTTCCCAGACCACGGTTTCGAACCGCATCGGATACCGATTAATCGCGACATGTGAGTGGATCCACGAAGACACAATTGATCGAGTTTACTATTTGCGGCTAAAATCGGACGCCTGAATCTTTTCAAGTCGGCTGTGATTTGTCAGGCCAGCAATCATGTTCTTCCTCTACCCATCTTGCCACGAACTGCTCCACTTCGAGCTCAAGCCGTTCGTAAGAAATCGTGTCAATATGGTCCTCCAAGAACCTATGTGCATCACACATGAGCGCCCTCACGCTCCTCCAGTCCCCACCCACTAACTCCGGGTGATACTCAAATTTCATTTCGTCGCCAACAGGTAGCCCGCTGAGCGTTTTGAGTGAAACCAACATGGTATAGCCGTCAACTTCATCTCGTTGATACGGATCGTCACCGTCTGCGGAAACGGCTTTAGTCATGATTGACGCAATAAGCGAATCCCCCCCGCGGTAGTGACAAACGAGCTGATTTGTCACCCACATGTCCTCGAATCGAAGGCGGCTCCCCTGTTCAATAAATCCTCGGAAGCGTCCACCTACTGACATGAGTGCCAAGTACTCCGTTTCTCCAATCGCTCGATCTCGTTCCGGTGATGGCTCTTGACGCGGCATCGGCTCAAGGTAATTCTCCGAAATCATATATACTTGATATGGTTTGATAGTAGTCCTTAGCTCGTATTTCGACCTTATGCTTACTTTACCAAGCATTACTAGATGTCGCAAGGTGGGGCCGCGACGCCGCGATACTCACACTGCAACGTCGTTTTGTCTCACCGTAGTAATTGATACATGAGGGGCGCTATGCCGGAATAACGATCCCAGAGGTCTGGAGGCTTTTGATCCGAAGGAATACCCAGACCCTTTGCCACCAGAGCCCACGGCATTTTGTACTCATCGACTCCTAAGATCAGCTTTCGCGCCACGCGCACAGCTTGACAAGTGGTCATGCGTCTGGCGTGGGCGTTGCTGTTCCGCAAATTTGCGATCCATTCAATGGGTTTTAGCACATTTCGCTTGCCGACAGTATCCCATTGCACCCTCTTCGTCCGCATTTGCGACGCAATTTCAAGCTTGACGAACGCCTCATTTTCGAATAATAGATCGTGTACATCCAACAAGGAAGCGTATTGACCCAGCCCGATGTTAGGGCCACTCAGTCCCACCAGTCTAACCGTCTTCATTTCCTCAAACACTCTTGACACATCCGGGATTCTTAGCATCTGGCGCGACTCGGCGAACACGTCTTGCCAATGTAAGCGCAACAACTCCTCAAGGCCACTACACAGTAAGAACAGAGCGCCAGACAACTTAGGGGATGCGGTGTCTCCCCTGAAGCTCGCCCATCGATAGGACGCTTCTGCCTCTACGAACCGACCCTTAACCCTCGAATCGAGCCACGTCCAGCAGCCACTTCCCAGGCGGTTAGCCAAGAGGGACTCAAAGCTGGCGTTGATGCTAGACAATGCCTGTTCCACTCCGCGTGAGGCTGCATTCCTTCGTTTCATTTCTTGCCGCAGGCATTGAATTGCGACACCATTTGCATTCGCTGTTTCGAGAACCTTGGTAAGCATTTCCAATACCACTACCGACAGGTTGTTTACGTCGCCAGTATTAATCAGCACATCGCCACTCGACGCCGCAGCCAAATTCGCAATGTCAGGTCGCCCAAACTGCTTTGCGGTTTCTTCGAGAAACATCTCCGGCGCCATATCGGTACGCACAGATGCGCGGAAGACATCGAATTCTGGGTCCCCGCCGCCGAGGTCATGTCGCGCGCGGAGTAGAGCTTGGGTGAGGCCAATCATGTCCCAAAGCTCCCGCGATCTGGGGTAGGCTGAGAATCCAGAACGAAGAATCGCCAACGCGCGCTCCAAGCGCTGGGATTGCACGCATTCCAACGCAGCCAAAGTGCAATCGGCCAGAGCCAGCGGCTCAAGGAACAGATCAATCGCCGCAATGGTCGAGCCAGATCTCTTGATCTCAAATCGACAGGGCGACAGAGCGAATTGGCCAAGATCGCTTAACCCGGATCGGATCGGAATACTCGTCTTAACCACTCCCTCACTATCAAGTAAATGTGCCTTATAGGTTGGTCGAGGATGTGCAGACTGGAGCGAAAACCTTACGACTGAGGCTTTTGGGCACGCTTCAATATGTATCTCTAGGCCGGCACAGAGCGGAGTCGACCTGCCAAGGTGAATCGACAAGCGTTCCTTCGCGCTAGACGACACGAGGTCGTCTCGCTGCGACTTGCTAACGAGCACTCCTCCCTCAGACAGTCCAATACAGGCGATTACTCCTGAGCTAATACCAAGGTGGCAACGAAGGAAAGTGGCCTGTTCGCTAGTCAAATCGAGCCTCCCTGCCGCCTAACCACATCGAATGCCGCACTGCTGCTGCACTTATCGATCATCGAACGCAATTCTGCATCCGCAGCAGACTCCACTACGGATTGCTCCAGCAGCATTTTGGCTAATTGCCATTCGCCAAGGCCGAAGAGATACCGCGCGAGCCGGTAAGGGCATTCGCAATCCGTCATATCCGTTGGGTCAATCTCAGCCGCTCGCAACGACTCTTGATATGCTTCAGTTGCGGCACCACCGGCGCCTTCCAAAGAAAAGCTCACGCCTATTCCGGCTCTCGCTATCTGCGATGCTCGGGGATGACGTCGTGGGTTATTTAGGTCGAGCACGCGGTTGAATGAATCTCTAGCACCGTTATACTCATGTCTGCCGAGATGGGTAAGACCAAGGTTTACCCGAGCAATGATCTCCTGTCTGATCCCGCCAGTTCTGAGGCTCCACTCCAGGTACTGCTCATAGTGCTTCCTCGCCTCGACGAACTGACCGGCGAATCTAAAGATCTCACCGATGTTGTTGATGGATAGCCGGTCGAGATCATATTCCATTGCTAATGCGGTGGCTTTCTCGAAGAACTCGTACGCAGGGCCATAAGCACGATTGGCAAGCTCCACACTGCCTAGAGCAACATATCCTCTCCGCACATTTTCCCATGCCTGCAGCGCCAACCCCTGGCAGACGACCCTATTCGCATACTCGCTTGCAAAGTTGGCAGCTCTTTTGGCTTCTGGCAATCGGCCGTGACTTTTCAGTTCTACGCACCTACTCCAGTACAGTTCTGCTAGATCTGTCCATACTTCGAGGTGAAGAAGCGAGTCTCCGTCATCAACCGCAGCTTTTTCGCACGCAATGTAATGTTCCAACGCCTCCTGAAATTCTCCCTTAGCTCGACAAATGTCTCCGAGACCGTTTTGAGCACGCCCTCGGACTCTGACCGAGGCCCCCTCCAACCTTAGGAGCCGCTCATAGGTATCCGCGGATTCTGGGTATCGGGCGGTTGCTTTTAGAAGTTCCGCCATGTCAAACAACAAGTCGGACTTAAGCGCAATGTCTTTGTTCCCGAGCGCTTCCCACATATCAAGCGCAAGACGATAAAAGCGAATGGCTTCGCCGTTAGCATGAACTGCCGCAGACCTTCGGGCAGCCACTATGGCATAGCCCAAAGCCTTTGACCACTCCCGAGCTAGTCTATAATGCGCTGCGAGCTGCGGTGCAACCTCTTCACGCTTGTCACCATAAAGAGATTCGAGACAGCTACCTACCTCCTTATGCAAACGCCTCTTCTGCAAAGGGTTAAGGTCGTTATACAGATGTTGGCGCATTAAATTGTTACGAAAATTAAACAGGGAAATTAGTTTATCGGGACCTATTTCTTGTTCGCCATTCGCCTCGACGATTTGATGGCGCCTCTGCAGAGTGTCGAGCAAGTGGTCCATTATCTCTTCTTCATCAATGCCCTTAAGTTGTGCTAATACTTGAGCCGTGAAGTGGTCGCCCTCCACGCTTGCGCACGTCAGCATCTCTTTCAATTCGTCACTAAGTTCATCGATCCGATGCTGCATTAGAGCACTTAGCGATTCAGGCAGCTCAAGAGCCGAGTCATCGATAGCCAACTGCCATGAGCCACCCACCTTGGCAATATGGCCTTTGTCTTGGGCGAGTTGCAGCACTTCAATGATAAACAGTGCATTTGCTCCCGTGTGAGCCGCCAATGTCTTAACAAACGAAGCCGGAAACATGTGGTTCGCATACTTGAGGTCTACGCACGCCTTGACGAACGACTCGCAACGCCGTAATGCCGCTTCGTTCGCGGTGCTGAAGTCGAGCGACAAAACGGCGGTATTTGCCCTACGGAGTTCGTCAACGATGAATCTGTGAGGAGTGCCAGAACTCGCGTATCGGCTCTCCGAGCGGTAGCCCAAGATAATCGTACCGTTCAGCACCGTAGATGCTTGTGTCAGACTCACGATGAGGGCGGCCGAAGAATCGTCAATCCAGTGGCTCCCGTCGACGGCAATGACCAGCGGAGTTGCCTTGCTAATACGTGTGATCAGCAAAACCAGTTGGTCTATTACATCCGCCTTCTGCATATCGCTTGTAATAAGAAGGGAGGTTTGAGACGCCACCCCGATACTTTCGCAGAATTGGTCGTATCTAAGTTTGCCGAGGGCGAGGTCTGGCCGAAATACGGCCGCTAGTTGTGGAAATGAAGTGACGATGTGCGCCAATAGCCATTCGCCAACTGCAATCGATTCTCTATCGATCTCAATGCGCGTGTCGTTGCGCAGTAGCGAATGAACGAGTTGTCTCGCGATTGCGTAGGGTTCATTGGTGCCAAATCGCTGATTGCCGACCGCAATTGCAACAACAAGTCTTGCAGTCAGCGCGACTGCGTCGTCCAATATTCGATTGAGAAGGGTTGTCTTGCCTGTTCCCGTTTCCCCCGTAATCAGCATCACGCCAAATCGACCGCGTGTTGCTGCCAGTTGTTCGCGCGCTTTCGTGATCTCTTGATCGCGCCCGACGCATACTGTTGCCGCCGGACGGCCTTGTGAAGCGTCCAGAGAAATTGACCCTTCGATTGGCGAGCGACGGCGACGCTTACTCGCTTCGGATGGCAATTTGTGTGTTGGGTCGCCATAGTGGACGTAGCACGCCCAGACGGGGAACGAATGCTTCCCGTAGAGGCGTTGGCGAGTACTCCGCAACGCCTCAGCTATACTGCATCCAATTGTCACTGATCGGTAAAAGTTCGTGGCGAACAGTTGAGACAGCGTATCCGGGATAGGGCTGATCGAGCCTATGTAGTGGGGCACCCCCTGTTTCAAGAAGGCTTGATAGAGAGCCCCAACTTCCCAAAACGTCTCTGGCGGCGACGCTGTTTCCGCAGAACGGCAGCAGTTTGCAAAGACCAGTAGCGGGAATGAGGCTCCGGAGGACACTGCCTCGATGCTGTCGAAGCTTAGCACCGTTCCAGACGCGCATTTCCACGCCAAATTGCCGGAGGCGTCTTCGCCCCCATGCCCTATGAAATGACAGATCTCGTAGTCATTCTTGAGCTCTTCAAGAATCGAGGACGCGGGCTGGTCCGCGTAACTCGAAATATTGCAGCCGTAAGCAGGCTCCAGTATCTGTTCTAGCGCGTCCTTCTCGCTGTCCGCCCTAAGATTGGTTGTGTCGCCCAGGAGGATCAGGGCCCCGCGACCGGATCGCCCACCGTGAAGTCGCTTCTCGGCTGCTTCCAATGTTGCTATGGGGCCTAAAATTCTTCGCGAGACGGCGAATTTGTGGCACCAAAAATTATCGCCGCCGTGAATCAGTTCCCAAGGAATCGATGTGAGCTCAGGCGCTAGGTACAGAGCTAGAGAAGAGCGAGAAGGGGCTGCGTCAAGTATGACCGCGAGCTCACGCGGGATGGTGGCGTCGCAAAGTTGCCCTCCGATCCTCTTGAGCCGGGCCTCGGTAGAAGTCCCACCCTTCGCCGATGCAATCGCCAGCAAGTCGCTCAGTTCGCAAGCAATCGCCCCCAGCTCAGCCCTTCGGAAGGGAGATCGGAATGATGCAATCGGGGGCGCAGAATCGCCATCTCGATACATATACTGGTAGGTCAGTTGATGACCATCGGATCCCACAATCAAGGTGTGCAAACCCGTCGACACGTCTGGATACCTCCGAGGGTTGCTAAATTTTCCGCAAGCGATTCAACTTTAGATTGTGCACCCTAACCTGTGCAGAGAGCAATGACCTTCCTCGGACATGTAGAGCTCCGAGATGATGTCCCCCTTGACTGCAACCAGATTCTGTCACCCTCCCAGGATGGTGACGATGAGTCAGAAAGAGTTCAAACGCGTGATCGTTATTGAGAGCGCTGCAACTGAGCGAGCGGCCCAGTGCAGCGGCTCAAGGGCCGCTATCGGCCCGATTCCCATGTCTTGATGCAGCGCGGGGGCGAATCGGTCCGCCCCTGCGCTCCACGTCGAGACTTCAATCGCCATGGGGACCTCCCTCTTGAGTTCGACATTGAAGCGCCAGGTTCCCATGTTCCGCATGTAAGCCTGTGCCAGCCTCGCGCCGCATATCTGCCGGTCACCGTCCTGCTAGTCAACAGGCCCCAGCTGGACTTTGTTCCCGACTGCCAAATCGGCCTAGTTTCGATGCCGATTGTGTGTTTTCGAGAGAGCATCCGCGGTTCACTTCCGTTCGCCTTCCTGGTACGCACTGGATGAATTCTTCTCGCCTTTTCCCGGTGCGTTTACCACCTGGGACCTTATCCTCACGCAGCGCCGGGCGGTTTGTGGGCTAATCCTGTAATCCGCGGAGGGCCTGACTCCATCTTCCATGCAGCATGACAACTGCATTCGTCCTAAACCTTTGCCTCCTGCTTTTTGGTCGTCATGGTACACTTTTGCGAGGCACACCTATTGGTACATGTGCGACCGCGGATTACCGCAGTGGGACAACTGGAGGCGCCGGCTTCGTCATTGGCGTCCTCCGCCGCGAGGATAGCGCCCCCGACTGCGAGTACACCGTCACTGCGTTATTGCCAGAGTTGACAATATACAGCTTGCGGGTCTTGGGGTTTACAGCGATGCCGTTCGGGAAGCTCAGGCCTTTGAATCCGGCGGACACGGCATAAGTGCTTTCGTTCAACTGATACACTTTGCCGGCAGCGTAGTCGGTCACTAGAACGGTATTGCCCGGCTTCCACACGAAAACGAAGAACACACTCTGAAAAGGTACTTTGCCGCCAGTGACGGTCGCCAAAAGGCTACCGGTGGATGCGTCAAGTACATACACCTGCGGAGTAAGAGCATCGGCGACAAACAAGCGATTCGTCTTAGAGTCAACCGCCACAAATGCAGGCTGGGATGGACTCGGAAGAGTAAACGTGTTTACAACCGTGTTCGTGGCGCAATCTATTTCAGAGATCGTGCCGGAACCGTTATTTGCTATATACAGAAAATTAGTGTGAGCGTTGAGAGCTATCCCGGCCGGTGAGCTTCCCACCAAGATCTTAGTCAGAATTGTGTTTGTGGCGCCGTCAATTACGACTACGTTGTTGGAGATGGCATTCGATACATAGATCTGATTTGAGTTGGCGTTGACGGACACGCCGAACGGAAATGACATACCAGTCACAGTCGTAACCAGCGTGTTGTTTTTGCCGTCAATCACAGAGACGCTATTGCCTGCGGAATTCGCAACATAAATCATGTTGGTTGAGGAGTTGACATCCAAACCTTCGGGCAAACTACCGACGGAAACGGTGCCTATCACCTTGTTCAATGCTCCGTCAATGACCGAGACAGTACTGTCACTGATATTTGATACATAAATTCGATTACTCGCAACGTTCACCGCCGCATACTTCGGAAACTTACCTACAGGAATAATCGTAGTGGAAGCAGCTGAAAGGGAACCCGTGAAGGACAGTGCCACGAACACAATGGCTACAAGGCGAGCGAGAGGTAAACAGGTCATAGCAATCTCCTTTGAATTTCAGTGATATCCATGCTGGGCGTTGATAGTGGACATATAGGAACAGTCGCCGCGGGCTGCCGTCTGTGGGTTGCCACCGCAACCATTGCCAAGGCCCACACCACTACCATCGTGTGGCGTTACGGTCGGCTGAAAAAACTTGAGCTGCTGCGCGGTAGTCAGACCGTTCAAGGCACCATAACTACCGGTGTCGCAGTGTGGGGTTGGCGTTGAGTTGAGCACGCAGTAGTTAGGGTCGAATGCCAAATCTGCGTCGACGGAATACAGTTCCAAAATCGTGGCATGCTTTGATACAACAAAGGGCAGCCACCCTCGAAGATCGCCAGAGTCGCCTGTAGGCGTACAAGTGCCTCCGCCCCCACAGGTGCTGTCAGTGGGGTCGGAGTTTGCAATCTGCTGAAGCTCGAGGGGGCTTCCGCGAGGAAAGTATGTACCAAACGAATTGCACCAATTCGAGACACAACTAAGGGGATTTAGTACATCCAACAAGCTCATCCCCTGACTTCCGAAGCCAAAAGTAGAGCCAAAGAGGTTGCCGTGGGCAATGGCGTCGGCCGCCTCAAAGTCGGAGTAGTCGGTATTGTTCGAGCCCACGACATTGATGGGCTCGAAGATCTGCATCGCAGGCGATTGCGATTGCTCGAAGTTAGTCATTTCCGTGATGTAGTTCTGCCAGACAGTGGCGGAGAACGCCGGGATTGTTCCGCTCAAGCCTGTACTGCAGTAGACAAAAGACTCTCCTCCTACTGATTTACCAAACCGGAGGTAGGAAACTTGATCGGGCTTTACCACCACGCCCGAGTGGTTGGGGCCGAAGTGCTGGATAGCGGCGGCGATGAAAGTCTTCATAGCCGTTTTCATAGGAGTTTCGTAGGGCACAATCCAGGACTGCACGCTGGTGATGGCGTTGCCAGTACTAGAGGTGCAGGATATTGTGCAAGCGGTGGAGTAAGTGAACGTGTTGCTTGCCTGATTCACAGAGAGGATTTGTGCACCTGCGGAAGTTGTGTTGAGGGTGCTAGGGGTCGCGCCAGAAATCCAGACCAGATCGCTGGCGGTGGGCGAGGTGGGGTAGCCGTTGGATGTGGTGACCTGGCCGGCGCCGAGGGTAACGGTGGCGGTTCCGCTTGCGGCTGAGATCGACACTACACCCGGCCCTACGTAACTGGTACAGGCATTCTGTGGACTGTTTACGACATCCTGACCTGTGGACCCAGTGTGGGTGATCCAGCCTGAGGTCGTAACGTAGTATGGTGTGGCTGCGTTGATCGGAGAAGATTGGCTAAAACCGAGCACGTTGACAGCTTTTGTTCCCCAGCCGTTGCTCGAGCTGAACCAGTAGCTGAGAGTGCTATCCACGGAACTCCAGCCGAAGATGTGGTACCAGCCGAACGCGTCGAGCTGACACACATCTGTGCCGGGGGGCCCGGAGCAAGGAGTGGCGCTGGGAGTAGTGGTCTCGACACTGGACCAGATGGCCTTGTCGGTGACCCCGTCGATTGCGTCCGCCTTCATCACGTAGAGCGCAAAATGGCCGGTCTGGTCTATGCCTGATTCCGGGGGAAAAAGCGCGTAAATCTTAACATACTGGGCCAGCTGCCCGCCCAACTGGACGTTGCCCTTTACGTTTGTGTTGCCTTGGAGGGTTACCTGGGCAGGCGCAGCGCCAGCGAAAAAGCAACACGCTGCGACTAACGAAAGCCGTTTCTTGCGGGCGCTGGTCATGGCTCGAGTAGAATAAATGGTAAATCGATTGTTGAGTCAGCTGTCAGTGCGCCGAGCGGGGACGGCATATTGTTGCCCGTCGTGGCCCCAGCCTTCCCTATGCGTTTTGTACTAGCTGTAGAGTTGGCCAAGGCAAAGTAGCCCACGTTCGCAACGCTTTGTACAGTGCAAGTCGCGTCAGTATTGGCCCACGCGACAAGATAGACCGTTCCGGGCTGAATGGTGACGGGCCCAAAGATGGCCGATGCCGTGGCGTTGGACGAGGTGCCGCAGGGTATCGTTGCCTGACCCAAGGGAGCGCCTCCACTGATATTATAGATGGCGACCAGAAAGTTGCCCGAGGCGCTCGGTGTCGCTATGAACACCGAAGCTCTGCCCACGGCCACCGCATACGGCGCTGTAAACTGCATTAAATGCACCGTTGTGTGTGGGTGATTCTTGCCGGTCGAGTTCGCGAACGGGAAGCCCACCGTGGGGAAATAGACTCCGCCTTGGGTCGCAGTATTTTGAATACCAGGTATGATGCCGGAGGCTTGAAGGTCACCATTTAAATTCAGCGTTGTAAGCTCGCCAGTATGCGTCGTCAACGTACCGATGGCAGTAGCGAGAGTAGAGGTTGATCCGGCTATGGCATTGACCGTGGTACCGTTGATCTGAAGAAAGTTGCCCACGCCCGCCGTATCAATCGTTTTGTTGGTCAGGGTGTCGGTCGTCATTCTTCCTACATATGTGTCATTCCCTTGGAAGGTAATGGTCGCCGGGTCAGAGGTGCTCGCGAGGATCAAACCAAAATAGACGCGGGCTACGTAGGCAGACCGTCCTTCGGATGGAGCACACGAGGTTTGCTGAGGCACACCCCGTGAGAGTTGAAGTCCCGACGTGGAGCGCAGGGTCGCAGTAGCGGGAAAGCGACGCACACCTATCGCGAGGATGGGAATTGCGCCAAAGTGACCGAATGGTCAGTCGGTTTATCGGCTGTTTCCGTTCGGATTACTGTTTGGCGAAACGGTAATTCGGCCTAATGAGATTATTAACTGCCTTCCCGACAGAAGAGCTCGACATCAGCTCATCGTGAACGGATTGAGGGACGTCAAAATATTGATATACCGATCCATCTGTGAACTCGATCTCCAGCGTTAGGGTTGCGGAATCGTATCCAATAAACGCAACGCTCGTCGATGAAACCGGGAGTCTCTCCATAGCGGCATCTCCATAAAACTCGCGGCGCGCTCAGATTTTCGCGAAGCGATATTTCCCCTTAATTATCTTGAGCAGAGATGTTTCCGGCCCCCCTTTTTCAAGAAGAGCAGCGACGGCATCCTCTGTGACGCCGAAGAACTGGTAGACAGCGCCGTCTCGAAATTCTACCTCTAAAGTGCTACTCTTTTTCTCGAAAGCGAAGCTCGACGCATCATTAAATCGGCAGGCATCTCTTTTCGTAAGGCATCACCTCCATTATTTGATTGCTTTCGGAGATCTAGGGTCTTGTTTTCGCCACACCGTTGCTACGTCTTTGTAATCACCAGCCTCACGGGCCCGGTTCCAACCACCGGGGCCCATTTCGTTGAACACCGCAGGATCGGAACTGTCGGGTCTTCGATCCATGCTCGGTGGAGCAAGGAGGGTTCTCAGCGGAAGATGAACTGCTTCGCCAACCACTATCGCCTCGCCGGTTCGAAGCACTGGTAGCATTGAAAGTAGGCCTTCCAAGTTGTCAGTCACCGCGCCCGTAACGTGTGATCGGTCCGAAGCGTTCGACAAGCGCATGGCAATAATAGTTCCGCATTGAGACAAAACCGTGGGGTCAATCTCAGCGGGCCTCTGACTCACGATCATTGCTGCAATGCCGTACTTTCTTCCCTCTTTGACGATACGCTGAACTGCTGCGGCAGCGGTGCTTGATTGATCAGACTTGAGATAATTATGCGCTTCCTCTAGCACGACCAGAATGGGACGTTCCCGTCCGCCTTCTGAAAGATTTCTAGCCCAAAAGAGTGCATCATAGATAATACGCAAGACAACTCCGACCACCTGGTTAAGGACAGCGGAAGGCACTCCCGACAAATCCAGGATCGTTATCGGCCGTTCTCCCCCCAGCCATTGAAACAACAATTGGTCCAAATCGGCTTGCGGGTCGTCTTGAAGTCCAGGAAGCCAGGGTCCGGGCCGGAACATGAAATTAAAACGTGGATCGCGTAACTTAGTGGCCAGATAATCAAGCGGCCGACGAAAGTTAAGGTTGGATGCACTCAAGAACACTCGCTGGGGAGCTATGGGCTGGTATTGAGGCGGGATTACTTTGAGCGCGTCGCCTGGCTGGACAGGGTGCCCTGCAGTATCTACAGCCAATGCTTCTGTGGCAGCTGTTTGGGCTGCTTGTTGGGCTGTGTGAGTTGCGTACATAGCTTTATGGAATTCAAACCACAATCGATGAATGCTGAATGGCACAGGACTGTCCACAGTCAACGTTTCGGGTGTAACACCGTCACGCGGCGTTCGAGTCAACACCTCCTTCTTTAGAGAATAGATCTTCTCAAGTACCGCACCCCGGCTCGCGTCATCTAGGGTCCCCAACGTGATAGACAGGAGTTCATCGAAGCTCATCGTCCAATAGGGCACGAACAAACTCTCTTGCCCCTGACCTGCTGAGGGACTGATCCGGAACACACCGGCTAGATCGCGCACGGCTGTACCATATTCCCCATGGATATCGATGATGAGAATCCTTGCAGACTGGTATCTAACAGGATCGCAAAGGGCCCTGAGGAGAGTAGCCACGGTCGTCGATTTGCCAGCACCTGTTGCCCCTACCACGGCGGAGTGCCTACTCAAAAGTCTGTTCACATCGACGAGTGCCGGGATCGATTCGGCGCTCGCTAGGTGACCGACCTTAACGAAGTTTGGGGCGTTTTCCCGGCCATAAATTGATTTCAGATCCTCAGTTGTCACTACGTAGACGCGGTCTCCCACGGTTGGGTATTGCGAGATACCTCTGCGAAAACCGGCCGGCGCTGCGCCCTCCCCGATCAGCTGAACGGTCATCCATCTATATCCGTGAGGTTCCTGGGCTGCCAAACGCTCCGGCACTGCACCTGCGCCCACTTGAGATACGACTCCAAAAAGGTTCACGTATCCCAGCGAAATCCGAACGAAGCTTCCCACTTGTCCGATACGGTAGCCCTGACCATCAATAAATGCCAAACCGGATATGGTGCTCTCGTCTAACGAGACACTGACTGTATTGCCTGTCACATCCTGTATGAGTCCTAAATAAGTTGGATCAACTGGCATCGATATCTCCCTTTGTGGGCGTGGTCTCCGTTGGGTTCTGATGCCGATCTGTAGCTCCGATAATCTCCTGGAGAAACAATCCGAGCGTCGCAAAGTCTCCAAGAACAAACTCCGAGTGAAATTTGGATTGGTCTTGCGGATCAGCAGTCCAAGTCACTGCTGGTGCACCTGACTGACTCGGTTTACCGTCACTTGTCGACCAGCGTGCAAGTCGTGTTCCGAGCACGCCGGCATCACGTGCGAGTACGTTGAGATTGCTTCGTGTGCCAGCGAGACGTCCGACATTCTCATGCTTGGCTAGCTGCGAATACATCAATGCGAAAGCAGTGGCGGTCGAGTTGCCCTGCAGCCCCTGGAGAATAATCTCATTGAGATGCTCATCACTGAACGAATAGCCGGACACAATCAAGATTGCCGCTGGCTGCCCGAGGAACGTTCGCAGCCGATCCAGCATAGCTAGGTAAGGCATCCTGCGGCTCTCGTCATACTTTAGGTGAGAGGGATATATGAGCTGTTTCGAACCAGCAGAACTTCGACGATGGATTTTCCCTTCTTCGTCTTCTGACCAGTTGATCGACCCGTGTATTTTCCATAGGCGTGCCCACCTATTGGGCAATTGATCTTGCTCCATTGCCTGCAAGTCGAAAAATGTGTCTCTAGTACCCACGAAACCATCGAAGTACGGCACGCGATTCTGTTCAAGCGCTTGCTCTGCCAGCAGATCATAGTTTGTAGTGAATATCTGAATGGGGTACAGCCGGTTGATTGCGCCAACCCACGCCGTAAGGTGATGATAGGGAGTATTTATGTTTGGGAGCGACACCGCTGCAGCGTCGGAAATAAACTTACAGGCTTCATTATCAAGCTTCCTGAGTTCTTCGGCTTTCAATCCGCGAACTGAATCTTTTCCAGCAACCTGCGCGAGCAGTCGTATGTGGCTCAAGAATTCTTCGATGTTGGGACGGGCCTTTCCATCAATCTCGAAGTGTTTCAAGACTGCCGCGAGCGATCCCTTTAGGTCAGACTTGGATAATTCTTGGAACACCTGGCCTGTCATGCCCGCAATGTCTGGAATCAGCGGTTTCGCAGCTCCATTGTGCGCGAGGCTTAGCGACATTGGACATCCCGCACCCAGGAAGAAGCTGATCGGGCGTTTGTCTTGTGACAAGGCCTGCCTGAGATGGCCGGCCATGACTACGCAGTCATGTTCAGTCAAGAGAATCCCCCGTGAAATTCTATGTTAGCAAGAACACCCGAAAAATACCTGGACAATCAGCTACAAATCTAGCCTTTAACCGTCAGCGTGGCTCCCGAGTCTAGCCAAGCTCAGCATAACCAAAAGAGAACCGCAGAGAAGTGTGCACCGCGACCCTTCACAAGTCAATTCTCATACTTCAATTTTCGCCGCTTGAACCGTCACCTTTGGCCGCCACGACGTCAGAGGAAGACCGTCTGCGTGTATCTGCCCGAAAAGTACCGAGATAACGCGAGCGTCACTGAGCAGTCACAGCTTCCGCGATGTACTGTTCGACCGCCCTGACTGCAACGGCCTTGGTGTTTTCGTGTTCCTCATGATTCTCGCACATTCGGCGTGTGGCATCGCAGCGTTCACATATCGCAGCGCGAACTCCCACGCCAACTTGCGCCGCAACCGACAAGGAGTCGGGGGAGGCCTTCTTCTGGGTGGACCGTTCGGATTGTGGTATTTAGGTTTGGTAGTTTCGTGATCGCGACCCAGATAAACCCGGATGAGACATCTGCGGTCGCCTCGTGCGATGATCTGACCAACTTTGGGAGCCAGACGGATTTCCTCCTTGGTTTGCGTGAGAGGCACACTTCACGCGCACTGCGAGAATTGAAAAGCAAGGATGCATCACTTTCGTGGAGAAAAGACGACTGATCGACCGTCAGTTGCTGACCTGCTCCCCGCAAACCGCACACAGCTGAGTATGATTTCAGATTGCGGAAAGGGGAAGAGGCATGTCGAGGAGTCAGCACACGGAAGCGCAGATGATCGGGGCGTTGAAGCAAATGGAGGCGGGGCGGAAAGCGGAG
>JBBQVN010000003.1:0-81554 GCA_038211475.1 Terriglobales bacterium
CGCGTCCTCAAGGCCGTCGGCTTTGACGCCGAATACGTTCATGCCGACATCGGCTGGGAGTTCTGGTGCAAGGAAGGCAACGCCCTTCCCGACCGTACCGTGGATCTACTTACCAAACACAAGCTCGGCCTTTTTGGCGCGATTACTTCGAAGCCCAACAAGGAAGCGCAGAACGAAATCGCGCCGGAACTCCGTGGCAAGGGCTATGTGTATTACAGCCCAATTGTCACCATGCGCCAGCGTTTTAATCTGGACATTTGCCAGCGACCCTGCACCGGCTTCATCGGCAATCCGCTGAACTACATTCGCAAGCGCACCGACGGCGGCTTTGACGAGCCGAAGCTCGACACCACTGTATTCCGGCAGGGCACCGAAGGCATGTACGTCGGCGTGGAGTGGACCAACCCGCCGGACAACGTGCGCTCCGCGCTCGGCACCCACCCTCGCTTCAAGAATTTCGTCCACGTGCCCGGCCAGGATCTGGCCATCAGCCTGCGTGTGATCACCCGTCCCGCGGCGCGCCGAATCATCACCGCCGCGTTCGAATTCGCGAAGAAGAAGGGCTTCAAGGCCGTCACGATCTGCGAAAAGCCCAATGTCGTCCGCGAAACCTCAGGCATGATGGAAGAGACCGCCAAGGAAGTGCAGAAGAGTTATCCCGCCATTCAACTCTGGTCCACTAACATCGACGCTCAACTTATGTGGCTCAACAAGAATCCTGAGGAATACAACGTTATCGTCGCCTCTAATCTTTTCGGCGACATCCTGTCTGATGCGTTTGCCGGCCTGGTCGGCGGCCTTGGCTTCGCGGCGTCGGGCAACATCGGGGATGAGGTTGCCGTTTTCGAACCGACCCACGGATCCGCCCCGAAATATGCCGAACTCAACCCGCCCATTGTGAATCCGATCGCGATGATTCTCTCCGCCGCCATGATGGTGGACCATGTGGGGGAGACCGCCATGTCTGACCGCATCAAGAATGCGGTCGCCGCAGTCATCAAAGAAGGCAGGGTTCGCACCTATGACATGATGCGCATCCCCGGCGGCCCGAAGTCGCTAAGCCAAGGCGCAGCCAGCACAGTACAAATGACGGACGCCATACTAGAGAGGCTGTAAGATCGAGGGCCGCATGACCACAACCGCCGGCTTCCACGGCAAAGACGTCCGATCCGATCTGCACGTCGCCTTCGAACCGCGCGAGACCGGGGGCATCCAAATGGCACTGGAGTCGCGCGTTGCCCCCTACTATGGCGATTCGCTTCGCGCCCAGATCCGCGACGTGCTGGCCGCTCTCGGCATCGAGCACGCACAGCTCACCGTGCACGACGAAGGTGCGCTCCCCTTTGTCGTCGGCGCCCGCATTGAGGCTGCGGTCAAGCGCGCCGGTTTGGCCAGCGAAAAATCCTGGCTGCCAGAACTCGCCACGCATCCCACCGCTTCCGCCCGCGACCGCGTCCGCCGGTCCCGCCTTTACCTCCCCGGCTCCGAACCCAAATACTTCATCAACGCCGCCCTGCACGGACCTGACGCCATTATTCTTGACCTCGAAGACTCGGTGCATCAGCAGGAAAAGGACGCTTCCCGTTTGCTAGTCCGCAACGCCCTTCGCGGCGTGGATTTTGGATCCTGTGAGCGCATGGTGCGCATCAACCAATTGCCATTGGGCCTGGTGGATCTGGCCGCCATCATCGCCGAGCAACCCGACCTCATTCTGCTCCCCAAGACCGAGTATGCCGAACAGGTGCAGTCGGTAGACCAGGCCATCGCAGAACTGAAGCGCCATCACAAACTCAGCCGCGACTTTTGGTTGATGCCCATCCTCGAGTCTGGCTTGGGCATCGAAAACGCTTTCGCCATCGCCTCAGCCAGTCCCAATGTCGTCGCCATCACCATCGGCTTGGAAGACTACACCGCCGACCTTGGCGTGGTGAAAACCGCGACTGGCAGCGAGTCGCTCTACGCCCGTGGACGCCTGGTTAACGCTGCCCACGCTGCCAGAGTTCAAGCCATAGATACCGTTTGGGGCGACGTTGGCGACCGCGAAGGCCTCCGCCGCTGGTGCGAACAATCGCGCGCACTGGGGTTCGACGGCATCGGCTGCATCCACCCCTCGCAGATTGCCATCGCTCACGAAGCCTACGCGCCGTCGCAAGCTGAAATTGAGAAGGCTCACAGCATCGTCGCTGCTTTCGAGGAAGCCCAGCACAAGGGTTTGGGCGTGGTCAGCTTAGGGTCTAAAATGATCGATCCGCCAGTGGTGCAGCGCGCCCTGAAACTCGTAGCCCGCGCAAAAGCGATGGGGAAAGTGCAATGACAATCCCCGAGACGGGCAAACTCGAACTCGCGCAAAATGCAGTTGGACGCCGCGTCCCCACCATCGTCAACAGCCGTGCGCAAACTCCCTACGCCGGCATCGGCCTCTACTCCCCCACCGGCTCTAAAGCCGCGCCCCCGGTCCGCTCCAGCAAAGACTATCCGGAGAATGGCGACAAGCGCGTCCCCGATCTTGAAACCGCGCTCCGCCAATGCGGCCTGCGCGATGGCATGGTCATCTCCAGCCATCACCACTTGCGCGACGGCGACAAAGTCGCTCTCATGGCACTGGATGCCGCGGCTCGCATCGGCGTCAAAGACCTGATGTGGTTCCCCAGTGCCTCGTTCCCTTCGCAGAAGTCCGCCATCGATCTGATGCAGTCTGGCGTACTGCACCACATCGAAGGCTCGATGAATGGGCCTCTGGGCGACTACTGCACCCAGGGCAAGATGCGCGGCATGGGCGTATTGCGCTCCCACGGCGGACGATGGCAGGCCATTCAGGATGGCGAAGTGCACATCGATATTGCCGTCATCGCCGCTCCCACCGCCGACTTTTTCGGCAATGCCGACGGCTCCCACGGCAAGTCAGCTTGCGGCTCCCTCGGATTCGCGCTCGCCGATTCTGTTTATGCCGACCGCGTCATTGTCGTCACCGACAATCTTGTGCCTTTCCCCTGCATCCCCTGGCAAATCCAAGGCAACAATGTGGACTTCGTGGTCGAGGTCCCTTCCATCGGCGACCCCGCCAAAATTGTCTCTGGCACAACCCAGATCACCCGCTCGCCCGACCGCTTGCTCATCGCCGATTACGTGGCCCGCTTTGTCCGCGACACGGGAATCATGCGCGATGGCTTTTCGTTTCAAGCAGGCGCCGGCGGCATCACGCTCGCATTCGTGGATTATCTTCGCCGCATGATGAAGGACGCTGGCGTCAAGGCGCGTTTCGTTCGCGGCGGCTCAACAAAATATCTGGTGGAGTTGTTGCAGGAAGGATTGACCGACTACATCCTTGACGGTCAGACCTTCGACCTCGACGGCGTGAAGTCCATCGCCAGCGATCCCCGTCACGTTGCCACCTCGCCCTTCACGTCGTACAACTACCATGGCAAGGGCAACTTCGCGTCGCTCATCGACGTGGTAGTGCTCGGAGCCACCGAGGTGGATGTTAACTTTAATGCGAACGTCGTCACGCACTCTGACGGACGCCTGCTGCACGGCATCGGAGGCTGGCAGAACTGTCTGTTTGCGGGATGCACAATTCTCGCCGTCCCGTCCTTCCGCGACCGCATTCCGGTGATTGTAGACGAAGTCACCACCCTGACCGGTCCCGGCGAGCTGATTGACGTAATCGCAACCGAGCGAGGCATCGCCATTAACCCGCGCCGCCGGGACCTGATCGATGCCGCACGAGGTTCTGGCCTGCCCATTCGCCCCATCCAAGACATCAAAACCGAAGTCGAGAAAATCTGTGGCGGCAAACCAGCGCGCCCGACCCCCAGCGATCGCCCCGTGGCAGTTGTGAAGTGGGTGGACGGGACCTTGCTAGATAGCGTCTGGCAGGTGGGATAGCGGGAAAGCAGATACAGCTCGAGTCTGGGAACTGGAAACTGGAAACTAACAAATGAAAACTGGCAACGAACAACTGCAACTGATCTTCCTCAACTCACCCGCCCAAAATATTCTCCCAGCGCCTGGCCCGTGTACGACTTCTTTACCTTCGCCACTTGCTCGGGAGTCCCTTGTGCGACGATTCGTCCGCCTTCTTCTCCGCCCTCCGGCCCCAAATCAATAATCCAATCCGCATTCCGAATCACATCTAAATTGTGCTCAATGATGATGACGCTATTGCCCAGGTCGGTCAGCCGGTGCAGCACTTCCAGCAGCTTCTTCACGTCATCAAAGTGCAACCCGGTCGTCGGTTCGTCTAGCAAGTAGAGCGTCTTCCCGGTCTGCCGTTTGCTCAACTCCCGCGCCAGCTTGATGCGCTGTGCCTCCCCGCCGGAAAGAGTGACTGCAGATTGACCAAGATGAATGTAGCCCAGGCCGACATCCGCCAACGTTTGCAACTTTTGCCGAGCCTGAGGGATGTTCTCCAGAATCGTCAGCGCGTCCGACACCGGCGACTCCAGCAAATCGGCGATCGAACACCCGTTGTAGCGCACCGCCAAAGTTTCCTGGTTATATCGGCGGCCTCCGCACACCTCGCACAGCACATACACATCGGGCAGAAAATTCATCTCAATGCGCCGCTGCCCTTCGCCCCGGCACGCTTCGCACCGTCCTCCGCTCACGTTGAACGAAAATCGTCCAGCCTTGTAGCCGCGTTCGCGCGATTCCGGCAACATGGCATAGATGTCGCGAATCTGGCTGAACATCCCGGTGTACGTCGCCGGATTCGACCGTGGCGTCCGTCCAATCGGCGATTGATCAATGCGGATGACCTTATCCACTTCATCGGCGCCGGTAATTGCCTTGTGCTCGCCGGGCGCCTCGCGGGAGCGATACAGCTTCTGCGCCAGCGCGCGATACAGAATGTCATTGACCAGAGTCGATTTGCCCGAGCCTGAAACGCCCGTCACCACGGTCATCACGCCCAGTGGAAATGAGACGTCCAGGCTCTTCAGATTATTTTCCCGCGCCCCCAGGATGGTGATGGCTGCGCCGGTCGCTGCGCGCCTCTGGTCCAGCATCTCAATGCGGGTTCGGCCCGCCATGTACGCACCGGTAAGCGAGCGCGGCTCCCGCTCTATCTCCGCCGGCGTGCCCGCCGCCACCAGTTCTCCGCCATGCCGTCCCGCGCCGGGTCCCAGATCAATCACATAGTCGGCGCGGCGGATCGTCTCTTCATCGTGCTCCACCACCAGCACGGTGTTGCCGAGGTCGCGCAGTTCCGTCAGCGCGTGCAGCAACCGCCCGTTGTCGCGACGATGCAGCCCAATCGAAGGTTCATCCAGCACATACAGCACCCCGCGCAGCCGCGACCCAATCTGCGTGGCCAGGCGGATCCGCTGGCCTTCGCCCCCCGACAGGCTCGCCGCCGAACGGCTCAGCGAGATGTATCCCAGCCCGACTCTGGCCAGAAATTGCAAGCGCTCGGTGATCTCGTGGACGATTCGGCCCGCAATCGTCTCTTCCCGCCCTTTCAGTTTGATTTTCTGCGCAACCTCCAGCGCCCGCGATACTGGCAGCGCCGTAAAATCCGCGATCGACATCCCCGCCAGTTTCACCGCCAGGCTTTCCGGCCGCAACCGCTTGCCTTTGCATGCCGGACACTGCGTCGCCGACATGAAGTCCAACAAATACTCTCGGTACGTCTCGGAAGTGGACTCCTCCTGCACTTGCCGCAGATGTCCGATCACGCCCTTGAACCCAGTCTTGCCGCGCCCGCTTTCACCGTAGAAAATCAGATTCTGAATCTTGTCTGGAAAATCCTCCACTGATGTTGCCAAATCAAACCCGTACGCCTGTGCCGTTAATTGCAAGCCATGGACCAGGTTCTGTGAGCTTGACCTCGGCCCGAGTCCTCCATCCAACAGCGGCTTTGACCAGTCGTTAATCAGCTTCGCGGGATCGAAATCATATTTGCTGCCCAGGCCATGGCATTCGGGGCACGCCCCATAGGCGCTGTTAAATGAAAACGAACGCGGCTCCAGTTGCGGCACGTCGATGCCACAATCAGGGCACGCCAGTTTTGAGGAGTACAGCGTCTCCTCTCCATTCACCACCACCACCTGAATCAGTCCGCCCGCAAGCTTCATTGCTAGCGCCACTGCCTGCTCCAGGCGCTGCTCAAAACCGGACTTCACCAGCAGGCGGTCAATCACCACTTCGATGGTGTGGTTCTTGCGCTTGTCGAGCGCCAGATCGTCTTCCAAGCTGACCAGTTCGCCGTCCACTCGCGCCCGAGCGAAGCCGTGTTCCACCAACTTCTCCATCTCTTTTTTGAACTCGCCTTTGCGACCGCGCACAATCGGCGCCAGAATCATGACCCGCTCACCGGGGGCCAGGGCACTGGCTCGCTGCACAATCTGCTCCGCCGACTGCCGGGTGATGGCCTGTCCGCAATTGGGGCAATGCGGCACGCCTACGGATGAAAACAGCAATCGCAGGTAGTCGTAGATTTCTGTGATTGTGCCCACGGTCGAGCGCGGACTTCGGCTGGTGGTTTTTTGCTCGATGGAGATGGAAGGGCTCAGGCCATCAATTGCATCCACGTCGGGACGCTCCATCTGGTCCAGGAACTGCCGCGCATAAGCCGACAGCGTTTCGACATACCTCCGCTGCCCCTCGGCATAGATCGTGTCGAACGCCAGCGATGACTTCCCCGACCCGCTCAGTCCCGTAATCACGGTCAGCGAGTTACGCGGAATCTCCACGTCGATGTTCTTCAGGTTATGCTGGCGCGCCCCGCGCACCGAGATCTTGGTAATCGCCATCCGCTGAACAGTCCAATGCGAGGGAAGGGTCCCCAGAAGGTTCTAGAGTGGTAGGACACAGCTCTACTTACGTATCCTAGCGGCGAAACCAAGCGTGCGTCAAACGAAGCTGCGGAGGCTGAGAGCGATTTTCGCTGGTGGCGAGACGTCCGTGGCCACCCCGTCTATCGCGGAGGAGGCTGCGGAGGAGGCTGCGGCGGCGGCTGCCCTGGTTGTTGGCTCTGATCGCGAAGCTGTTGCAAAATCTGTTCGGGCGATTTCGGAGGCTGAAATGGCTGCGTCCCCGCCTGGGGCGGAGCGGCCTCTTGGGCTGCCGGATTCTCAGGGTTCTCCGGTTGCTGCTCCTGGTCTTGCTGATCAGCCTGGTCGTCCGGATTCTGGGCATCGTCCGGTGGCGCGTTGTCGTCGCCTTCCGGCTGTCCCGGCTGTACCCCAGGGGCTCCCGGATTGCCATTCTGGGGCGGGATAATCCGCGGCCCAGGCGCCGGATAAAATGGCTGCCCCGGTTGGCCTGGTGTCGCCGGCCGCACACCCGCAGCAGCGGCTGCTCCCTTCGGCAGCAGAATTACTTGCGCCAGGGCGTTGGGATCGCTGGCCGTTCCTACCACCATGTAGTTGAAGCTGGTGCCGTTCAGCAGGCTCGCGACCACGTCTCGCGCCGGCCCCGGCCCTAGCTGCACCGCCACGCGTTCATTGCTCCCCGTCGAGGTCTCGATCACTGCCCCGGTCCGCTTGTGCACTTCACGCAGGATGTCTGCCAGGGTCGAATTGTGCGCCACGATGGTCAACTGGCCATTCAGATAACTGACCTGCGGCGCCGTCGCCGGCAACTGGTCCAACGGAATTTGCGGCAGCGGCCCTGCCGGAACATACGAGGGCAAGGGCGCCAGAGTTTTCGCTTTCGCCTTGCGGGTGTGCGAATCCGCCTGAGCGCAAGTCAGTGCAATCAGCACCATCACCACGATTAGATCTGTGCGCAGTTTCATCACATCCCCGCTCCCGGCATTCGGCCGATTCCCCTGTCCCTGTTGGAACGCTCGGCCCTGTAAAAATTGTACGCTTGAATCCACTATTTTTTCTTGCGCCCTCCCCGCAACGGTCGGGGGCTTCCAGACATCGTAGTATAGGAGCACGCTTTGTACTGTGAGGAAGACCTATGCTCCGCAACATGAGCCACCCGGGTTCGCCGTCAAGGTTGTTGGTTTTCGCACTCGCTGTAGGCGGCCTGTTGTGGGCCGTTCCCAGCGGCGCCCAGGTCTGCCAGACCTCCGCTGAGATGGACGCCCCGACCCACGCTGCATTGGATTCGGCGGCCCACCGGATCTTCGACCTGGGTTCCCGCGGCGATACGGCGGCATTGAAACAGAATGCCATCCCATCGCTCGCCGCCGATTTTTCCGGCATCGCGGCTGCGGTGGCTGATAATCAGGCCGCTTTCACTGGCGCCCAAGCCACCTCTCGCTCCATTTTCTTACTGCAAGCGCCCAACTCTGGCGCAGCCACCTCTGGTGCACCCAGCGCTGGTGCGGCTGGCGGATCCGAGTTTCTCTGCGGCGTCTTCGGCAGTCTCGGTCAAACTTCAGGCAGCACTGTCTTCGTGATTCCTAATTTGCCCGCTGGCAAATATGGAATCGTTATTCTCGATGTCAAAGGGCCGCTGGGCGTCTACACTCTCTCGCTGGTCTTGCAGCAGTTGGATTCGCAATCGAATGCCTGGAAGCTCGGCGGCTTTTATCCGAAGAAGGCGCAGGTTTCCGGCCACGACTCGCAATGGTTCCTCGACCGCGCGCGCGAGTATAAAACTAAGTCGCAGAACCACAACGCCTGGTACTACTATCTCGAGGCGCGTGACCTGCTGGCGCCGCTGTCTTTCATGAGCACACTGGCTACCGACAAGCTGTACGACGAGGCCCAGGCTGTGAGGCCCGCCGACTTGCCCTCGTCGGCCGCGCCCATGACCCTCTCTGCAGCTGCCGGGAAGTCCTACAAAATCACCGCGCTCTTTCCTCTGGCGGTGGGAAGCCAGTTCGACCTGGTAGTGAAATATGACGCGGCCGATGTCTCCAATTCAGCTCAAACCTTCGCGGAGAACTCCGGAGTCATGAAAGCAGTGCTCGCGAAGTATCCCGAAGTGCGCGACGCCTTCGATGCTATCGTAGCCCGCGCGGTGGAACCTTCGGGCCGGGATTACGGCTCCATGCTGCAGATGAAGGTCATCAAGTAGAGAATTGGCCGATGTCCCACGTTGAGTTGGTAGATTGAGCGGCTGCTCACAGCCCGATGAATTTGTCTCTGTCGAGCGGCGCGGGAAGCGGACACGTCTCGTACTTCCCAAACAGACGATAGCGATATCGCGCCGCCAGCGCATACACCGCATCGCGCAGCACCGGCGGAATTGCGTAACCGGCCGCGCTCAGCTTCCACAAACCGCCGAGTTGTCCGGCCGCATACAGCGCCGCTGATGACTTGGTGAGCAGCCGCTCGGACGCCTCTCCGTAATTCGCAACCACGCACACCGTGTTCAGCCAGTCGGCATCCAGTCCGTGCGCGTCCAGTCCGTGGCGCTGTAGCAGCGAACGGGCGGCGGCACTTTGCAGCGGCGCAAAAAGAAAGTGGCCGCGCCGGTCATCGTCTGGTTCGTCGCGTTGGTCGCCGTGTGGCCCGTCGCGTCGGTTCTGGGGGCGGGCACGGAGCCGGTCATGGCGCAGCAAGAACTGCACTGTCCAGTTGCAAAGCGCGCAGACACCGTCGTAAAGGATGAGAGTCTGCGGGCTGGTGCTGGGGACCATGCTTGTCCCGCTATTGTAGCCATACCCGCACGGTTGTATCGGCGAGGTTGCGGGATGGGACACGACCTGCGGGACGCCTGTGCCGGTCGTCTTCAAGGATCGTCTTCAAGGATTAAGGCAGACGGCTGGGCGCTACCGACTAGATCTCCATCACTTCTTTCTCTTTTGCCCTGCTCATGTCTTCCATCTTGCGAATTTCGTCGTCGGTCAACTTTTGAATTTCATCAAGGGAGCGCTTTTCCTCATCCTCGGTGACCTTCTTATCCTTCATCGCCTTCTTGATGGCATCATTACCATCGCGGCGAATGTTGCGGACCGCGGTGCGGTGTTCTTCCAGAATCTTATTCAGGTGCTTCACCATGTCTTTGCGGCGGTCTTCGGTCAGCGCTGGCACTGGCACGCGAATTACTTTGCCATCGTTCATCGGGTTCAAGCCCAGATCGGCGGTGCGAATGGCTTTCTCAATCGCCCCCAGCGAAGTGGGATCGAACGGCTGCACCGTGATCAATTGCGGCTCTGGCGCGTGCACCTGAGCAATCTGATTCAACGGCATCTGCGAGCCGTAGTACTCCACGCTCACCGTATCCAGCATGTGCACTGAGGCCCGCCCAGTGCGCAGCGAAGCCATCTCGCGGCGGAAGTCCTCCACCGCTTTCTCCATCCGCGTTTTCAGGTTCAGGTAGGTCTCTTTTAGGGCGGGAATTGCAGCGATACCAGCTTGAGCCATCATCAGCCCCACGTTGAATGAGATAGTGTTGTCAAAACGGAGAATTATAAACCCGAATGCGTGCGCAAGCCTAGGCGCTCACCAGCGACCCGATCTTTTCGCCGGTCACCACTCGCTTGATATTACCGTGCTGGTTCAGATTGAACACGATGATGGGCAGGTTGTTGTCTTTGCACATCGAGATGGCGGTCGAGTCCATCACTTTCAGACCCTGCCGCAAAACTTCCATGTAACTGATCTCAGCGAATTTCTTCGCATCTTTGAACAGCATGGGATCCGCATCATAAATGCCATCTACCTTGGTGGCTTTCAAAATCGCGTCGGCCTTGATCTCCATGGCGCGCAGCGAAGCCGCCGTGTCCGTTGAAAAATAAGGGTTGCCGGTCCCCCCGGCGAAAATCACGATCCGTTCCTTTTCCAGGTGGCGAATGGCGCGACGCCGTATGAACGGCTCGGCGACCTGGTTCATCTCTATCGCCGATTGCACCCGGGTGTGGACTCCCTGTTTCTCCAGCGCATCCTGCAACGCCAACCCATTGATGACCGTGGCCAGCATGCCCATGTGGTCGGCCGAAACGCGGTCCATGTCTTTGGCCTGCTGGGCCACGCCGCGAAAAAAATTGCCGCCTCCCACCACGATGGCGATCTGAATACCGAGGGCGTGAACGTCCGCCAGTTCGGCTGCCACCTCGTGGATCCGGATAGGGTCAACCCCAAAGCCCTGCGTCGCCGCAAGAGCTTCCCCGGAAAGTTTGAGCAAAATGCGCTTGAAGATGGGAGAGGACATGCAGAGTGTAGTCTAGCATTGGAGTAGAGAAATCACCGCCGCGGGCCAGCCTGAATACCGATGCGTGTGATCTAATTAGTCATGGCGCCAATCGCGTCCGGTGATGTTTATCCAGCACCCGAATACTGTCCGAAGCGCCCCTTCTCGAGTTTGTCACCCTGAGCGTAGCGAAGGGGATCTGCATTTTCTGCATTTTCTGATGGACCAGCAAAAGTCCTCGCTTCGCAAAAGGACAAATAAATTTAGTTGTGCCCTATGCGGGGGCAGCTTAGAATTGCGGCCAGCGCCATCCCCCAGCGCCTCTGGAGGCTTCCATGCCGTAATTTTCGCCACGCCTTTCGTCGCTGATCGCTACAACCATCCTGTGCCTGATGGCCGCGTCCCCCGCTTTTGCCGCGCACAAGCTCGTTTCCTTCGATGTCCCCGGATCCAATGGGACGAGCCCCCTTGTCATTAACGCCAGCGGACAGATCGCCGGCAGCTACAGCGACAGCACTTCGAGGTCCCACGGTTTTCTGCGCCAACCCGATGGCACCATCACCCAGTTCGACGCGCCGGGGAACCCGGCCATCTCCATGACTGGCATCAACGCCAGCGGGCAGATTACGGGATACTACTACGGCTCCGCAATCGTGGTCGGCTTTATCCGCAACACCGACGGCAGTTTCGTCACTTAGTCTTTCCTCCACCTCGATGGTGTCGGGCAACATCAACGACCCAGGGCAGGTGACCGGCGCCTACCAGAGCGGCGCTGTCGATGGCTACATTCGCAATGTGGACGGGAGCTTCACGACATTTATCTTGAACAACTCGCCCATCACCATGGCGGTCAGCCTTAACAACGCCGGTCAGGTCGCCGGATACTACACCGGCACTGATTTTACCCACGGCTTTCTGCGCGACACCTCGGGCAACATCGCCACCTTTGATCCTGTCGGCTCGGCCGACACCCTCGCCCTGAGCGTGAACGCGACCGGGCAGATTGCCGGCTACAACTACGACCGTGGCAGCGTATCGCACGGATTCCTCCCCAACACCGATGGCAGCCTCGCCGGGTTCGAAGCCCCCGGTGCCGGCAGGTCCCTGTTTACGCGAACCTTTGCATTGGCAGTGAACAATCTTGGTCAAGTGACCGGGTATCTCATTCAAGATTCCATGTCGGTGCAGAGTTTCGTGCGCGACCAACTAGGACGCATCGCCACCTTCGCAGCTCCCATGGCGGGCCGCAGCAGCACCGTCGGCACTCGATCCCTGGCCATCAATGCCAGCGGCACCATCACCGGTTTCTATGCGGACGGCAATGGCAAGGTCCACGGCTTCGTGCGCTACTAGATCCGCAAGTTGGTGCGATACCGTTTTGTGCGGTCAAAATGTTCGTGCGGTTATAGGGCGCCGGAACCGCGTGCATTCCTGGCGGCCCATTATTGGTTTGTCGTCCCGAACGAAGTGAGGGACCTGCATTTATTAGTTTGTCATCCCGAGCGGGCGAGGGATCTACTTTCTCTGTGCGCGGGCAACTGCAGTTCCCTCACTTCGTTCACAAATCCGCCGGCCAACGGCGAGCAGCATGGAAAACCCACAGGATCTGCACTTCCTCTCCGCGCACTCGGTACGGAACGATATAGGGAGTATCTGGAACCACCAGTTCCCGCGTACCTGGTACGCGACCCGCGCGGCCCATCGCCGGATGGCGCGAGAGGGATTCAACCGACGCTGCAATCGCGGCAACTACTCGGCCTGCGGCAGCAGGATTATCTCGCACGATGTAGGCCGCCTCGGCGTTCAAATTTGCCAAGGCCGATCTCAGCCACCTAACCCGCACGGCGTGACCACTTTTTCAGGGTTCGTTGCACCATCCGATCGTCGGCGAAATCGCCGGCGTCGGCCTCGGCGACCGCCCTGCGAGTCTCCGCGATCTGCCATGCGTTGAGCGCCACGTACTCCCGGACCGCTTCGGTCATCAAAAACGAACGGCTGCGCTGCGTGGCCTCGGCCAGCTGGTCCAGGTCTTGCCGTAGCTTCGGATCGAGACGGAGTGTAAAAACCTTCGATGCCGCCATGTGTAACACCTCGTATTACGATTGAGTCGAGTATACTGCAACAGCATCGACTAGTTTGTCATTCCAAGCGGAGTATTGCCAGACGCGAACGGAATGCTGCAGGAACAATTATGAGTTTCATCCTGAGCAGAGCGAGGGATCTGCAGTTATTGGTTGTGGTCCTGAGCGGAGCGGAGGATCTGCTTTTTCGGTGCGCGGAACTGCAGTTCCCTCACTTCGTTCGGGACGACAATTATGAGGAAGTCCCTTCACTCCGTAACGGAATTCGACCAAAGACTTCGGAGTGACAGCCAAAAAGTTGAGGTGAGCGACCGCGACCTAAACCACCGCCAGAGGCTTTGCCGTGCTCGCCGCTTGCTCGTGGGCGTGGTAGCTTGAGCGCACCATGGGGCCGGACTCCACGTGACGGAAGCCGAAGCGCAGGGCTTGTTCTTTCAAGTACACAAATTCTTCCGGCGCGTAGAAGCGCGCGATCGGCAGATGATCTTTCGACGGACGCAGGTACTGGCCGACGGTCAGAATGTCCACGCCGCGCTCGCCCAGGTCGCGGAACACGTCCACCAGTTCTTCAGCGGTCTCGCCCAGACCCACCATCACCCCGCTCTTGGTAACCATACCGGGCGCGACCTGCTTCACCTTGGCCAGCAGATCGAGCGTGCGCTGGTATCGCGCGCCAGAACGTACCACGCGATACAGCCGCGGCACGCTCTCCGTGTTGTGATTCAAGACGTCGGGCTCAGCGTCAATCACTACCCTCAGCGGCTCTTCGAATCCCTGAAAGTCTGGGATCAGCACTTCCACGCGGCATTCAGGCACCAGCGCACGAATCTCGCGGATGGTCTCGGCAAAAATCTTTGCCCCGCCCAGGTTGTCATCGTCGCGGTTCACGCTGGTGACCACCGCATGTTTCAGTCCGAGGGTCGCCACGGCTTCGGCCACGCGCTTCGGCTCATCCCAGTCGATGGGTTCGGGACGTCCCTTGGGCACGGCGCAGAAGCCGCAGCGCCGGGTGCAGATGTCGCCCAGCAGCATGAAGGTGGCGGTGTGGTGGTTCCAGCACTCGCCGATGTTGGGACACTGTGCCGATTCGCAAACCGTGTGCAGATTCAGTCCGCGCGCCAGCTTTTTCAAATTGTGAAAGTTTTCGCCCGTGGGAGCTTGAGCGCGCAGCCATGATGGCTTGGGCTGGGGAAGCTTCGGGCCCACATCGATTTGCACGAGCTGAGAAGACGATGCCATTGGCTCACTCGATTCTAGCAAAAGGCAGTTGCCGGGTGAGCAAAAGGCAGTTGCCGGGTGGCAGTTGCCAGTTGCGAGTTCCACAGTTGCCAGTTGTCAGTTATCAGTTGCTAGTTGTCAGTTGCGTCCAGTAGCCGGCCACTCAGTTACCAGGTAGCCAGCCACAGGAGAACCTGCGGCGAAGCACGGCTTGAACTCGAAACCTAGAGCTCCAAACCATGAATTTTAGAATAATCTAATTGAAAATCAAGGTATGATTATCTCAACTAACTGAAAAATATAGACTTAGCGGAGTTTTAGACGCTTTGGAGCGAAGATGGCTCTTTCCGCTTCGGGAAATGCGACTGCGGTCAACGCCTGAGATGGCCACTGCTGAGCTCGCAAGGCCCCTAGGCGGACGATCGGGCTCCCGGACAGGGGTAAGGTCACCTGAACTCTCCACGGGCCGTAGCAAGCGTTTACCCGCAACCATAAACCATTAACTGCAAAATATTGCACACGTTGTTTAGCTATTTGGACACTCACCCAGCGACTGACGATCAGTCGGCACTTGCCAGTTGTCAGTTGCCAGTCAGGGAAATCCCATGCACCACGATTTGAAACTCGAAACCTGAAATCTTAGACTCGAAACAGTTGTCAAAGGTCAGTCACCGGGATCCTGCTGCGAAGGAACCTGAAACTGGAAACTCGAAACTGGAAACTCGAAACTGGAAACTCGAAACTGGAAACTCGAAACTCCGAAGACTTGCCGGTTCGGCTAAGGGGACGTGCGGCCCGGCGCCATTCCCCGGGCACGAACTCACGCCCCTTCCCCGCAGTGTCTTTCGTACTGCTCCAGAATGAAGTGGTCGGTCATGCCGGCGATGTAGTCGCACACAACGCGAGGCAGAGAGTCCTCGGCTGACTTTTCCTGATATTGGTGCGGGAGGGCTTGCGGTTTTTCCATCCAGAAGGCGAACAGCTCGCGCACCACGCGTTCGGCGTCGTCTTTTTCCGCGGCGAGCGCGAAACTGTCGTAGAGATTGTCGTAGAGGAATTGTTTTCCGGTGCGGCGCTCGTCTTCCACTTCCGCGCTGAACGCCGCGAGGCGTTGCGGATGGCGGCGTACGTCTTCGAGCGTTCGCATGCCCGACGCGGCGATGGCGGCCTGAGTGTTGGTGATCAAATCTGTGACCAGGCGATTGAGGTAGCTTTTCAGACGTTCGTTAAACAGCATTTTCTCCGGCGCGGCGGGATAGGTGCGCTGCACATCTTCAAAGAATCGCGCGAACCCAGGAACGCCCTCCAGAATCTGTGGCAAGCTGAGCAAGTGGGATTCGTATCCGTCATCGAGATCGGCAGTGTTGTAGGCGATCTCGTCGGTCAGATCAATCAGTTGCGCTTCGAGCGGAGGCCGCTGGTCGAGCAGGTATTCGGCAAGCGATGGATGTTCGGCGGCGCTGTAATCGTGCGAGTGCTTGATGATGCCTTCGCGCACTTCAAAGGTCAGATTCAGTCCGCGAAACGCGGCATAGCGGAGTTCGAAGTCCTCGACGATGCGCAGCGCGTGCAGGTTGTGATCGAAAAAAAGACCGTGCTGTCGCATGGCGGCGTCGAGCGCCTTTTCTCCGGCGTGACCGAAGGGAGGGTGGCCGATGTCATGCACCAGTGCCAGGGTCTCGACCAGATCCACGTTCAGGCCCAGCTGCGCCGCGATGGTGCGGGAAATCTGCGAGACCTCGATGGTGTGGGTCAGACGATTGCGAAAGTGGTCGGAATAGCGGCGAGTGAAAACCTGCGTCTTGGCTTCCAGACGGCGAAAGGCGCGGGAGTGGATGACACGGTCGCGGTCGCGCTGGAAATCGTCGCGATAAGGATGCGAAGGCTCGGGATGGCGGCGTCCGCGCGAGTGTTCGACCTGCACCGCGTACTCAGCCAGCATGCGAAGAGTGTAGCAAGTGCAAGGCTAGGCTGTCAGACGGAAGTCTTACGCCCCCGGCACGGCGAGACACGGGCTATGCGCCGCGAGACAAATGGGAGAGCGGAGCGACAGAACCAGCGCGATGCGGACCGCCTCCCGTGGCTATTTTCCTTCGGCCACCCTGGCCAGGACATCGCTTGCCTTGGGGATATCTGGAACGGTGTCGCTGACGCGGCGCCAGCGTTCTTTACCGTCGGGGCCAATGTAGAGAGTGGTTCGAATTGCGATGTCGCTATCGCCCGCGCCTTTCGCGTGCAGCAGTCCGTATTTCGCGATGACTACTGCGCCGGGATCGCTCAGGATGGTGAACTTGCGGTTGGTTTGCTTGTCCCAGACTTTGTGGGCGTCTTCCTGCGGATCGACACTGATGCCGACGACCCGGACGTGGAGCTTTTCGAATTCTTCGCTATGCTGCGCGAACTCGCGCAATTGGCTCATGCAGAACGGTCACCAATAGCCGCGGTAGAAAATTAAGACCACCCTGCTGCCGCGCATGTCGGCCAAGTGGAAGGGCTTGCCATCCTGGTCGTTAAGAGTGAAGTCAGGGGCGGGCTGGCCGGCGGCGGCGGCAATCTGCGGCTTAGGCAGGTTCATCTTCTGGGCGAAAAGACTCAGCGCGACCAATGCAAAGACCGCGGCAATTACATACGGGACCGGCTTGCGGGTCATGTGGTCAAGGATATCGGGCCCGAGGGAAAGTTACAAAGACGAAATTTGGTAATTGGGTGATTTGTAATTTGGTAATGGCTAATCTTGTAATTTTGTTGTTCACGATCGTGTAGCGCGTCCAGTATGGAGGAGGGACGAGTCCATGCATTCGTCCCCTGACACTGGTCCCCGCGCACGCTCTTAGTGCTTTTCTTCTTTGGCGAGTTTCATCTTGGCGGATTCCAGTTGCTTCTGCACTCGCGCCACGTCGCCGGGATCCACGTCCGCGGCGGTAGTGCGGTTCCACTCTCTGAGGGCGCGCTCCCAGTGCACGGCGGCCAGCTTCAGGCGTCCAGTCTTCTGGTACAGATCTCCCAGATGGTCCTGCACGGTGGCGTCGGTCGCGATGCGCTGCGAGGCTTTGAGCAGGTTCTCTTCCGCCTGGTCAAACTTGCCCAGCCTGAAGTAGGCCCAGCCGAGGGAGTCAAGATAGGCGCCGTTGGCGGGGTCCAGATTGACAGCTTTCTTGATCAACGCCAGAGCCTCATCCAGCTTGACGCCGCGATCTGCCAGCATGTAGCCGAGGTAGTTGAGGGTCATGCCGTTTTCCGGATCGCCAGCCAGCACTTTGCGAAATTGTTCCTCGGCAAGATCGTATTTTTTCTGGCGCTCGTAAATCGATCCGCGCAGGAAGGGGATGTACTGCTTGTCCTCTGGAGTATTGGAAAGTTTCTCAGCCTGGCTGAGGGCTTCGTCGGCCTCAGGAAATCGGCGCAGGCGGGTGTTCATCTGGGCCAGCGTGACATAGACCTTGCGGTCTTCCGGAGTTCCGTTAAGCATGGCGCGAACGTCCTTCAGAGCCTGATCGGCATCGCCTTGGTCGGCCATCTGGGCGGCGAGCGCCATGCGCAGTTCGCGATTATTGGGAAGCTTCACCAGCGCCTCTTTGGCGGTGGTGGTGGCGTTCTGCCAGTCTTTGGCTTCGCGATAGGTGTCAATCAGTTGCTGGTAGCCGCGCACCGCGTTGTCGTCGCCGAGCGCGATGAGGCGGCGGAAGGTTTCGACCGCCAATTTGGTGTTGCCAGCATCGCGGTAAATGGTTCCGAGGCGCTCAAGGAACACGGCGCGATTGCCAGTTTCTGCCGGAGTGTAGGTGGCTTTCTCGCCCTTCTTGAGCAAATCCTGCAGCGCCTGCTCTGCCTCGTTATAGCGACCCAGAGATTGATAGACGGACGCCAGGTTGTAGGGCACCTCGATGGAATCGGGAACCATCTCCTGCGCCTTCTTTAGATTTTCCAGTGCCAGTTCAAACTGGCCCTGGCGACGATAGATTTCGGCCAGGCGCAGCAGAGTCTGGGCATCTTCGGGGTTGGCCTCGGCGACGATCTTGTACTGCTCCAGGGCGGCGGCGGTTTGGCCATCATTCAGCAAGTTTTGGGCCAAGCCGCGAACTGCGTCCAAGTTGTCGCTGTCGAGGCTGGTCGCGCGTTTGTAGGCTTCGATAGCCTTTTTGTACTGCTTTTGCTGCTCGTAGGTGTATCCCAGGACAGCGTAAAGCTTGGTCGTGCGGGAGCCTTCGGGGATCGCATTCAAAGTATCCAGCGCGCGCGCGCCATCGCCTTCCTCGTTGTACAGCAGAGCGAGCGTGGTGACGGCTTCCTCCAAGGCGGGCTGCAGTTTGACCGCGGTCTTGAACTGGTCTTCGGCCTTCTGCAGATCGTTATTGAGACGGTAGAGGCGGCCGAGGAGGAGGCGATCCTCGACGCTGTCAGGCTGGAGCTGGGTAATTTGCTCGAACTGTTCGATGGCAAGTTTCAGGACGCTTTCGGAGCCCTTGCCGGCGGCGGCGTCTCCCAAGGAGCGGAGGTAGATGCGGCCGAGCAGGCGGCGGGCCTCCAGATTCGTGGGGTCGCGCTTGATGATGTCCTGGGCTTCGACCACGGCATCGCGGATGCGTCCGGTCTTGACGTACAGTTCAGCCAGTCCGGCGGTCAGGTATTGCGACGAGGGGTCGGCTTCGATAGCGAGGCGGTATTCCTTAATCGCTTTTTCCGCGGCACCTGCATCGCCATAAACTGCGGCCTGCTCTTCGTACACATGGGCCAAGGCGGAGTGGTAGTAGGCGGAAGCGCGATCAGGAGCTTGAGCGGGAGCGGAGGTGGGCTCGGTTTTGGGCTCGGCAGACGGAGTAGCGGGTGTTTGCGCGACCTGCGCCGCGGCCCAAGGCCCGGAGAGAGAAGCAAGTAAAAGAAGGCGAAGGATTCTGGTCATGAAAAATCTACTGCTCCCGACTTGATAGCCATTGGATGCGAAAACCGCAGGGATAGCTACTGGAATTATTCTAACGCCAAAGCAGCGGGAGATTGGGCCTTTCCGGAGGATTGCAGCCATCGGGTGTTTGATAGCCGACAGGATGATCGTCATCATTCGGACTCGCGCAGGAATGAGTTGTCCGCGGGGCTAACAAGCCCCAGGCTTGGGCTCCGTGGGCCGCGGGGAATCTCAGTGGCGGAAATGGCGGATGCCGGTGAAAATCATAGCCAGGCCCAAGCGGTCGGCCGCCTCGATGACCTCGGCGTCGCGGACCGAGCCACCCGGCTGAATGATTGCGGTGGCGCCCGCTTTCGCGATTTCCTCTACTCCGTCAGGGAAGGGGAAGAATGCGTCCGACGCGGCCACCGTGCCCTGCAGCGGCAGTTGGGCCTTCATAGCGCCGATCTTGCAGGAATCGACTCGGCTCATCTGTCCTGCGCCGACCCCGACGCTCTGCCCATCGCGGGCATAGAGAATTGCGTTCGACTTCACGTGCTTGCAGATTTTCCACGCAAATAGCATCGCACGCTTTTCCTCGGAAGTCGGAGGACGCTTGCTGACGACTTTCAAATCGGATTCGCTGAGTTTGGCGCGGTCGGCGTCCTGCACCAGGATGCCGCCGGAAATATTCTTGAGCACCCACTTCTGCTCGCCGGCGGGGACTTCGACCAGGCGGAGATTCTTTTTCGCGGCAAACGCGGCCTTGGCGCTATCGTCAAAGGCGGGGGCGGCAATGACTTCCAGAAACAGCTTGGCCATTTCTTCCGCCGCCGCGGCATCGATGGGGCGATTGACGCCGATGACGCCTCCGAATGCGGACACGGGATCGCACTGCAAGGCTTTCTGGTAGGCTTCCAGCAAAGTCTTGCCGGTAGCGGTGCCGCACGGATTGGTGTGCTTGATGATGGCGACCACGGGCTCGTCGAATTCCTGGGCCAGGTCCCACGCAGCTTGCAAATCCACGATGTTGTTGAAGGAAAGCTCTTTGCCCTGGAGTTGGCGCGCGTTGGCGACGCCCTCGCCGGAGCCGTCGGAGTACATGGCGGCTTTCTGGTGAGGGTTCTCGCCGTAGCGGAGGTCCATCACTTTGTCGAAATGCAGGCGCAGAGTGGAGGGGAATCCGAGCGCGGGTTCGATCTTGAAGCTGGCGGGAATGGTTTCGAGAGTAGAAGCAATGGCCGAATCGTAGGCGGCAGTGGTGGCAAAGGCCTTCTGCGCCAGCTTCCACTTGGTTTCAAGAGAAAGCTCGCCGCCTGATTTGGACATTTCTTCGCCCAGGGCGGGGTAGTCGGCCGGGGAGGTGACGACCGCGACATCCTGAAAATTCTTGGCGGCGGAGCGAATCATGGAGGGGCCGCCGATATCGATGTTCTCGATAATTTCCTCGAAATGCACTCCGGGTTTGGCGGCGGTCTTTTCGAAAGCATAGAGGTTCACCACGACCATATCGACGGGCAGAATGCCATGCTCGGCGACGGCGGCACGATGGGAGGGGTTGTCGCGGCGGTGAAGAATTCCTCCATGCACTTTGGGGTGGAGAGTTTTGACCCGGCCATCTAGCATTTCGGGGAAGCCGGTGAGGTCGGAAATGTCTTTCACGGCGATCCCGGATTCACGCAGCAGCTTGGCAGTACCGCCGGTAGAAATGAGTTCGACGTGAAGGGCGGCGAGTTGGCGGGCGAACTCGACCAACCCGGTCTTGTCAGTGACGCTAAGGATGGCGCGTTGAACTTTCGACATGAAAGACCTCGGTAGCAAGGATGAAGGCGAAATTCTAGCAGGAAGCGCATGGGGAAAGGGGTGATGGCCGTCACGCCGGCAAAGGCAGGGGCTGAGGGGAGAGTGCCCGCTAAGGCCGACGGCGCGGTGCAGCTACTTGCTGCTGCCGGACGCCATCTTCTTGATCATGGCGAGGATGAGCTTGCGGTCGCTGTCGTTGAGATTGGTGGAATAACGGCGGATGCTGCTGAGGAAGCGGATCTCGTCTTCGGAAAGTTGGGGCAGCCCCTTGGCGCCGTTGCTATGGCCATCGGCGAAGAACTGGGCCAGCGGCATGTCAAGCGCGCCAGCAATCTTGGCCAGGGTGTCGAGCGAGGGAATGGTATGGCCGTTCTCAACCCGCGACAGATAGCAGCGCAGCAAGCCGGTGCGCTTTTCGATGTCGCCTTGCGACATGCCTTTCTGCAGACGGAAGTTGCGGATGGTTTCGCCTATGTTCATAAGTACGAAGTCGGCTCAGGGCTTAAGGGGAGATGTGGCATCGTAACCATAGCGGCTAAGTCTGGCAAGCGAAAAATTTTTGGTGTACTAAGACGTGGGGCAGTTATCTACTTGACAACGGCGCGAAGCGGTGAATCATCAGCAGTCAGCCGCTTCGCACAATGCGAGGTTTCATTATTCTTTCAAGTTTTCGGCGAAGAACGATTGGGTGCGTTTGGCGGCATCGTCGGCATCGGCCGCGCGGTAGCCCGCTTTATTGTTGGGGTTTTCGAAAGCATGTCCGGCGTCGGGATAGATTTTAATTTCCACTTTGTTGCCCTGCTGCTTCAGAGCCTGTTCAAACTTCTTCACGTCTTCCACCGGGATGCCCTGATCCTGGCCGCCAAAAATCCCCAGCAGCGGGGCCTTGATCTTCTTCAGGCCAGCAGGATCGGTGGCGAGATGACCGTAGTTCATCACCACAGCGCGGAGCGAGGGGTCGTTGAGCGCGAGGTCGAGCGAGTAACCGCCGCCCATGCACCATCCAATGGAGCCGATGCGGTCGGGGCGAACGGTGTGCTGCAACTTGAGGAAAGCGACGGCAGCGAGGAGGTCGCGAGTGGCGCGGTCTTCGGGCAAGCCGCGCATCAGCTCGTGGGCGACGTCCGGCGTGGTGGCGACTTTGCCGCGATAGAGATCAATCGCTAACGTAACGTAGCCTTGATCTGCAAGCTTGGAGGCTTGCTCCTTCACCCAATCGTTGAGTCCCCACCATTCGTGAATCACCACGATTGCGGGAAAGGGACCGTTGCCGGCGGGCGAGTAGAGAATGCCGTTCACGGTATCGGGACCGGATTTGTAGGAGACGGGTTTGGAGTCGGCAGCGAAAGCGATGGTGGCGAAAATCAAGACCAGCGAGAGGAGGAGGGATTTCATAAGCATGCTCCAGAGCAGTGTCTAGCTTAACCCAAGTTTGCAGCGGCGGGCAGAGGAAGATCTCGCGGTTAGAATGTTCAGCCTTTCCCCGTGGGACCCAGTGACTCTGCGAAAACTAGTATGAGGTCGCGAGTAAATGGCCGCGGGCGGGCGTGGCTGAGCTTGAGGATGACAAACTGCAGATCCCTCGCAGCGCTCGGGATGACAAACGTGGCGGGGGTCGCTTCGGAGAGCAGGCCCTTGTCTTCGCTCAGGGTGACAAACTCGGATGGGAGGCTGCGGGCAACGGGGCGGAGACCCCTCGTTGCGGTCGGAATGTGGGACTCAATTTCTCCCAACGACGTGCACCCGCGCCCTTCTCGTCCCGCTTCACGCCCCGGAGGGGCACCCGAGAGTAGCCCAGCCCTTCAGCGCTGGGTATGCCGCCAATCTTTGCTTATCGGGCACGTGGTGGAATCGTCGACAGCTTATCCCATCAACATGCCGCCGTTTACGTTTAGCACGTGACCGGTGATGTAGGAGGCTTCTTCGGAGCTGAGGAAAGCCACGGCGCTTGCTACGTCCTCGGGCGTGCCGGTGCGGCCGAGCGGAACCATTCTGAGCGCATTTTGGCGGAACTCATCGGTGAAGCTGGAGGTCATGGCGGTCTCAATGAAGCCTGGGGAAACCGCATTGCAAGTGATGTTTCGCGACGCCACTTCGCGAGCCATCGCCATGGTAAGGCCGATCAATCCGGCCTTGGAAGCGGCGTAATTGGCTTGTCCGGCCTGCCCCGTCTGCCCAAAAACGCTGGTGATATTGATGATGCGTCCCCAACGCTGCTTGAGCATGGAGCCGATAACCTGCTGAATCGCGAGATAGGCGGAAGTGAGGTTGGTGTTGAGCACGGCGTCCCAATCGGCGCGTTTCATGCGCATTACGAGTTGGTCGCGCGTGATGCCCGCATTGTTGACCAGGATGTCGATTTTGCCGAACTGGGAGATCGCGGCCTTGCAAGCGGTTTTGATCTGGGCTTCGTCGGAGACGTCCACGGTGAATGCGGCAGCGGTGCCGCCGGCGGTGGCAATCTGGGCCGCGACCTGGTCAAGTTTTTCCCGATTGCGCGCGGCCAGTGCAACGGCTGCGCCCGAGGCGGCAAGTTTCAGGGCGCAGGCACGTCCAATGCCTTGCGAGGCGCCGGTGATCAAGGCAACGCGTCCAGCTAAGTTCATGAAGGTCTCCGTTGGAAGGAAGAATTATAGACTGCTGTTTGTACGGCTCAACGCTGGGAGCGGAAAGGTTTCCACATTGCGGAGCGGGAGAGGGGCAAGTAAGATTCCGGAAGTCCCCCATGCCAGACGAACATAAGGCCGCTCCCATCGCCGCAAATACCACAGAGACAGCGCCCGGGCCGTCCGCCGAAGTGTTCGCGGTGTATGGCGTGGAACCGGAAGTACAAGCCTATGCGATGGCGAAGTACTCGCGGTCGGCGCTGTCGATGAAGGAATCGCTGAAGGAAATCAGCCAGCAGAACGCGGAGAAGTTTCTCAACACATTTTATTTTCAGTATGGGCACCGGTCGATTGCGGACCTGGCGCACATCGCGCTGGCGGTGGAGCGATTGTCACTGCTGGCCGCGATTGCGGTGGTGGATGAGGACCGCTGGGATGGCCAGGAACGCTCGACGCGCTACCAGGATTTCAAGAAGAGCGGATACTTTACGCCTGAGTTCGGCGACGATGGGCAGGGGCGGGCGCTCTTCCAGAAGACAATTACCGACCTGTTTGCTCATTACGAACACGTTTCCGAGCGCATGGCCCAATATCTGATTGCGATCACGCCGCGCCCCAGCGAGATGAAGCAGGAAGCCTACGAGCGGACGCTGCGGGCGCGCGCTTTCGACATTTCGCGCTACATGCTGCCGCTGGCCACCAACACATCTCTGGGCGAAATCGTGAACGCGCGGACGTTGGAAAATCAGGTGGCACATTTGCTGTCGCACCCGCACTGGGAAGTGCGGCAGTTGGCGGCGAAGATGAAGGCGGCGGCAATTTCGCCGGCGTACAACGTGAAGACGGAGGCGATGCAGGCGCTGGTGGAGGCGATTCGCGCGGCGTCGCCGGAACTTGGAGAGCGCGCGGAGCGGGAACTGTTGCGGGAAGTGCGGGTGGCGCCGACGCTGGTGAAGTACGCGGATCCGAATGTGTATGAACTGGAAACGCGGCGGGAATTGCGGCAGGCAGCGGCGGAGTTGATGAAAGGCGCGGCGATCGAGGCGTCGCCGGGAGTGGACTTACTTGATGATGAGTCGGACCATAAGCCGGGCCGTGAGCCGCTCGCTGTAGAACTGGCGACGACCCTGCTTTATCAGCATTGCCATTATTCCTACCGGCAACTGCGGGGGGCGGTGGAGGCGGTGGGTGAGGCGGCCCGGCAGGAAATCATCGACCTCGGCTTGCGCCATCGCGGGCGGCACGACGAGATGCCGCGTGGATTCCGCGTAGGACAACAATTTCGTTTCGACATACTGATGGATATTGGCGGATTCCGCGATATGCACCGGCACCGGCGTTGTGTGCAGATCATGCAGGATTTCACCACGGCGCATGGCTATGACACGCCGGAGGAGTTGGCGAAGGGGGGCGCGGGAGTGGAATATTCGGACGCGATGGCGAGCGCGCAAGCCGCAGTGAAACAACTGGCTGGATACCCGGGGGAGGAAGCGGAAGAGAATTCGCAGTACCTGATCCCGTTGGCTTTCCGCAAACGCACTTTGTTCAAGATGGATTTCGCCGAGGCCGTTTACATCTGCGAGTTGCGTACCGGGCCGGCGGGACATATGTCTTACCGGCGGGTGGCGTATGCGATGTACCAGGAAGTGGCGAAGAAGTATCCAGCGCTGGCAAAGAATTTTCGAGTGCATGACGTAAATGAGCCAGTGGATTTGTTGAAGCGGTAGATGGGCGGCTCGGGCGGCGGTCAAGAGCGAGGGGCACCTTGCGAGTCAATCCCCAAGGTCACACAGTTCGCTTTTTATTCGCTCGTGTGATATGCTCACCCGAACTGCTGTGATGTACGGCACTACGACCAGGGCAAGGTCCGGTGTAGGCTACAAGAGTCCTCATTCAACAGCAGCAAGGAGCAATCATGATGGCCGATGAACGCGCGAAGGCGCTGGACCTAGCACTCTTACAGATTGAAAAGCAGTTTGGCAAAGGCTCGATCATGCGGTTGGGGTCGAAAGGAGCGATCGTCCCCATCGCAGTGATTTCGACGGGCGCGATCTCGTTTGACGCGGCACTGGGCGTTGGCGGCTTCCCGCGCGGGCGCGTGATTGAGATTTTTGGGCCGGAGTCTTCCGGCAAGACCACTATTGCCCTGCAGGTGATTGCAGAGGCCCAGAAGACCGGCGGCCTGGCTGCGTTCGTTGATGCCGAACACGCTCTCGATCCCGCATATGCCAAGAAGCTGGGTGTGGACGTGGACAACCTGCTGGTGTCGCAGCCCGACTATGGCGAGCAGGCGCTGGAGATCGCCGAAGCGCTGGTGCGCTCGGGCGCGATCGACGTGCTGGTAGTGGACTCGGTGGCGGCGCTGGTTCCCAAGGCCGAACTGGATGGCGAAATGGGCGACAGCCACATGGGTTTGCAGGCGCGGCTGATGTCGCAAGCGCTGCGCAAGCTGACCGGCATTGTGTCGAAGTCGCGGACGTCGCTGGTATTCATCAACCAGATCCGCGAAAAGATCGGCGTCATGTTTGGCAATCCTGAAACCACCACCGGCGGCCGGGCGTTGAAATTCTATTCGTCGGTGCGCATTGATATCCGCCGCATTGCCGCGATCAAAGACGGCGACGTGGTGACGGGATCGCGGACGAGGGTGAAAGTAGTGAAAAACAAAGTGGCTTCGCCGTTCCGAGAGGCCGAGTTTGACATCATGTACGGCGAGGGCATATCGCGCGAAGGCGACTTGATTGATATCGCGGTGGCCAACAACATTCTGGAGAAGTCGGGCTCGTGGTTCAGTTACAAGAGCGAGCGGATCGGGCAAGGACGCGAGAACGCCCGCACCTTCCTGAAGGAAAACAAAGACGTGATGGCGCGCCTGGAGGCCGAAGTGCGCAAAGCTCTGGGGCTGACGACGAATGCAGCGGTCCCGGTGGCCGAGGTCGAACCGGTGCAGGCGGCGGCAGGCGGGCGGGTGACCACCATGCCGAGTGCGGCCGATGCGGCAAAAGCAGCCGCAGCCAAGCGGTAATGGGTTGTCCCACCCCGCGAAAGCCCGCGGGGTGGGGCAGTCCCCCCGAGCTAAAAAGCGAACAACAATTGCCATCCGCGTTTCCCGCCGACTAGAATGGTTCCTTCCAGCCACATCCCCTTCATCTGGAGAGGACCATTGAAGCGCGTCACCGCCATTTATCCCGGATCGTTCGACCCGCCCACTAACGGGCACGTGGACCTGATTGACAGGGGCAGCAAGATTTTCCATGAGCTGATTGTGGCGGTGCTGCGCAATCCCGAGAAAGAGCCCATGTTCAGCGTCACCGAGCGCCGCAACATGCTGGAGGAGCTGACCGCACAATACAAAAATGTGCGGGTGGATACCTTCGATGGTTTGATGGTGCACTACGCGGTGCAGGTGAAATCCACTTGTGTGTTGCGGGGCATTCGCGCCATCAGCGACTACGAGTACGAACTCCAGATGGCTTTGATGAACCGCAAGCTATGTCCCGAACTGGAGACCGTTTTCATGATGCCCGCCGACAAATATTCGTACATCAGCTCGCGACTGGTGCGGGAGGTGGCGCAGGCGGGAGGGCCGGTGAACGGCCTGGTTCCGGAATTGGTGGACCAGCGCCTGCATGGCAAGTTCGACCCGGCGCACCGCTTCAACCAGCCCATCCCTAACAAGCCAAGGAGATCCAAGTCATGACCCCGACTATCGCACATGCAATTCAGCTGACCGAGCGCATCAACCGCATTGAGGCCTCCGCCACGTTGGCGGTGGTGGCGGAAGCCGACAAATTGCGCAGCCAGGGAATCGATGTCGTGGATTTTGGGGCGGGAGAACCGCACTTTGCGACGCCGCAGCACATCAAGGACGCTGGGATTGCAGCCATTCAGGGCAATTTCACCAAGTACACAGCGGTTGGGGGCACTCCGGAGTTGCGCGATGCAATCGTGCATCGCCATGCCGTGGATTTCGATTCCGACTACCGCCGCGAAGAGTCGGTGGCCTCCACCGGCGGCAAGCACGCGCTGTTCAACGCGATTCAAGTTCTGGTGGATCATGGCGATGAAGTAATTTTGCCGGTGCCGTACTGGGTGTCGTTCAAAGATATTGTGCGCTATGCCGGGGGCCACTGCGTGCTGCTGGCCACGGACGAGGCCCAAGGATTCCGGCTGACCGCGGCGATGATAGAGCGGCTGATAACGCCGCGCACCAAACTGATCATTTTGAATTCGCCGTCGAACCCGTCGGGGGCGGTGATGAGCGCGGAGGACCTGACGGAAGTGGTACGCCTGGCTCACGAGCGCGGCATTTGGGTGCTCTCCGACGAATGCTATGTGTACTTGAATTACAGCGGGAAGGCGTTTTCGGTGGGCGCGCTGAGCGAATACAAGGAACGCATGGTGGTGCTGGGATCGCTCTCAAAAACCTATGCGATGACAGGCTGGCGGCTGGGCTACGCGCTGGCTCCGGCACCGGTGGTCAGCGCCATGATTAAGTTGCAGAGCCAGTCCACCTCGAATCCGACATCGATTGTGCAAAAGGCAGCGGTGGCCGCGCTCCAAGGGCCGCAAGATTGCGTGGAGGAGATGAGACTGGAGTACATCAAGCTGCGCGATCACGTGGTGCACGGACTGCGCGCCCTACCCGGCGTGAAGTGTACCCTGCCGGAGGGCGCATTCTACGCATATCCCAACATGTCAGCCTATTTCGGCCGCAGCGGTGTGAATTCGGGGTCGGACCTGGCGGGCAAGTTGCTGCGGGAAGCTCACGTGGCGACGGTGCCTGGCGAAGGCTTCGGGACCTCGCAGCACATTCGAGTATCGTATGCCACATCGATTGCGGAACTGGACCGCGGGCTGGAGCGAATGAGGAAATTCCTGGCGGCGCTTTAGGGGGACCGCGCTGATACCCTGATTTTTTGCCGACGACTTCTGTTCGGTCTTTTAGCATCAGCACCAGCCACACGAATTGAAGATGAGCCAACTTTATCCACTGCTGATGACGCCGCTGTTCGATCCCCGTCCTTGGGGAACGATGGACTTGGCGCCGATTTATCCCAACCACAAGTTTCCTGAGAAGATTGGGGAAGCCTGGCTCACGGGCGATCAGTGCGTGGTGAAGGATGGGCCGCTGGCGGGAAGTAAGTTGGCGGAACTCAGTCAGCGTTTTGGCCGCGATTTGGTAGGAGATACGGCGCCCGAGGACTCACGATTTCCGCTGCTGTTGAAGTTTCTGTTCCCTGACGAGAAATTGTCGGTGCAGGTGCATCCCGATGACGCGACCGCGCACCAGCATGGGCTGCCCTGCGGAAAGACCGAGTGCTGGTATGTGGTACAGGCGAAGCCGGGAGCGCAAGTGGGGCTGGGGTTGAAGCCGGGGGTCACGCGGGACGATCTGGGGCAGGCTATCGCCGGGATGCGGGCGGAAGATTCACTGAATTGGATCAACGTTTATGCGGGCGAAATGATTTATGTAGGGGGCGGGACAGTGCACACCATCGGGGCTGGCGTGGTGCTGGTGGAAACCCAGCAGCAGTCCGATACCACTTACCGCCTGTATGATTATGGGCGTCCGCGCGAACTGCACCTGAAAGATGGCTTGGCGGCGGTGAAGGTGGACTCGACTGCGGGAAAGGTGATGCGTCCAGCGCCTGTGGCGGTGGACGGCGGCCAAAACCGCTTCTCCAGGCTAGTGAGTGCGCCGCATTTTGAAGTTGGCATGTACGAATTGAAAGAGCCGCATACGTTCTTGGCGGGCGACGGACCAGGCAAGAGCGCGGCGCAGATATTGACCGCGGTGGAAGGCTGCGGGGTTGTGGAAGTGGCGGGAAAAGAGCCGGTAACCTTTGCCAAAGGCGAAGCGGTGGTGGTCGCGGCGGTGCTGGGAAGTTTCCAGGTGCGTCCACAATGGGCAGTGGAGTTCTTAATTTCCGCGGTGCCACAGGTCGGCAACCCGGAGCCGGCGGTGCGGCCGTAACGTAGCGCGCGGGCGGAAGCGGTTTTGATTCTTTGCGACTTTGCTTCACAATGACTTCAGGATGACCGAAACCAAAACAAATTTCAGTTTCTATCCCGTGATTCTGGCGGGCGGCCGGGGCACGCGCTTTTGGCCGCTGAGCCGGAAACGCAACGCTAAGCAAATGCTGGCGCTTGATGGCAAAGACAGCATGCTGCAGCAGGCGGTGGCCAGGCTGTTGCCCATGGCGCCAGCTCGCCGCTTCTGGGTGATCACCAATGAAGATTTGCGCCTGGCCGTGGGCAAACAATTACCCAAGCTATCCAAGGGACAGATTGTGGCGGAGCCGGTGGGACGCAATACCGCGCCTGCCATCGGGTTGGCTGCGTTCCTGCTGCTGCGCGAGAACCCTGACGCTGTCATTGGCATGTTTCCCTCAGACCATGTGATTGCCCAGCCGGAGCGCTATCGCGAAACCCTAGAGCGGGCGATCCGCATTGCCGAAGCGGGCGAAAATATTGTGGTGCTGGGGATTAAGCCGCATCGCGCCGAAACCGGCTACGGATACATCGAAGCGGGCAACGAACATGCTTCGGGCGCGAAACGGGTGCGGCGGTTTACCGAGAAGCCCGATGCGCAGAAGGCAGCCGAGTTTGTGAGGGCGGGGAACTACTACTGGAACAGCGGCATGTTTGTGTGGAGCGCGCGCACGCTCACCAATGCGCTCCGCGAATATTTACCTAAGACCGCGGCCTTGCTGGAGCAGATTGCGGCGGCGTACGGGACGCGGAAGTTCGCCGAAGTGTTTCGCAAGCTGTATACCAAGTGCGAAAACATCAGCATTGACTATGCCGTGCTGGAGCCGCGTTCGGCCAAAGGGGAATCGTCTTCCAATCTTTTCTGTTTGCCGGCGGACTTCGGTTGGAATGATCTGGGATCGTGGACGGCGCTGCATGAGCACCACAACATGAAGAACGAACTGGAGCAGCACAACATGATTGCGGCGGAAGGAAGTTACGCCCTCAACTCGACTAACAATTTTGTCCGTGCTCCGGGGAAATTTGTTTCGCTGGTGGGAGTGCATGACCTGGTGGTAGTCGAGACCGAAGACGCCCTGCTGATCACCACGCTTGAAAAAGCTCAGGATGTGGGCAAGGTCGTGAAGCATCTGGATGAGAAGAAGATGGCGAAGCTCACGTAAGTTTTAAGACTCCGACCCGTAGCAAAATCATGACAGAAATCAAATTTGGCACCGACGGTTGGCGCGGCATCATCGCCGACGACTTTACGTTTGACAATGTGAGACGGGTGGCGGGCGCGATGGCGTCCTACGCGTTGAAGTACGAAGACCCTAAGCACGGCGTGTTCGTGGGGTTTGACACGCGGTTCCTCTCGCAGCGGATGGCACAGATCGCGGCGCAAACCATTGCGGGTGCCGGAATTGCAGTGAAGATCGCAAGGCAGGCGTGCCCGACTCCCGCCGTTTCGTATGCGGTCAAGACCCATGCCGCGGCCTCTGGAGTCATGATCACATCCAGCCATAACCCCTGGAACTGGAATGGCATGAAGATGAAGGGCAAGTTTGGCGGTTCAGCCACGCCCGCCATGATGCAACACGTAGCCGAAGAACTGAAGGCCGGCTCCATACCTAAAAACCCGGGTGGCAGCGTGGAAGAGGTGGACCTGCACGCAGCCTACGTCGCGGCAGTGTGCAACTTCGCCGACCTGGATCTAATTGCGAAGGCCAAGTTCCACATCGCGATTGATTCCATGTACGGGTCGGGGCGAGGCATTCTGGCGAAGGTATTCGCAGACCGCGGGGTGCAGCATGTGGCCATTCGGCAAGAGATGAACCCGCTGTTTCCAGACATCAATCCCGAGCCGATTCTGCCACACATCGCGATGTTGCAAGAAACCGTGGTGCGGGAGAAGTGCGACGCGGGTTTTGCCACCGATGGGGATGCGGACCGCATTGGTGCGGTGGCCGAAGACGGAAGTTTTGTCGATTCGCACAAATGTTTTGCGATTTTGTTGCACTGGCTGCTGGTGAGGAAGAAGTGGCCAGGGGATGTGGTGCGGGCGTTTAATACCACGCTGATGCTCGACCGCATTGCCGCCAAGTATGGCCGCAAGCTGATCGAGTGTCCGATTGGATTCAAGTACATTGCCGATTTGATGATGGAGCGGGAGATTCTGATCGGCGGCGAAGAGTCGGGAGGCATCGGATACGGGCGTTTTCTGCCTGAGCGGGACGGAGTGCTCAACTCGTTGATGCTGGCAAACGTGATGGCCGAGGAAGGCAAGCCGCTGGGACAACTGGTGGCAGACTTGCAACGCGAATTTGGTGAGCACCATTATGGCCGGGTTGATATGCACGTGGCGGACGCCATCAAGAATTCGGCGATCCAGCGCGCGGGCACGGCCGATACTCGCAAGCTGGGACGGTTTGGAATTGTGCGCAAAGAAACGCTGGATGGCGTGAAGTTTTTTCTGGACGCACCGAAAAACGGGAACGGCGCGGACCCGTGGGTATTGTTCCGGGCTTCGGGGACCGAACCCATGCTGCGGGTTTACTCGGAAGCGGCATCGCCGGAACTGGTGGCGGAGATTCTGGCAATGGCTGAAGAATTTGTAAACGGGGGCTAGCCCGATCAAGGGTTGGCGCGTCTAAACATGTAGCAGCAGTCACTTCAGATACTTCTGCTGGATATCGTTCATCATAGCTATGGAAAGCGAACACAATCCGGCAGACTCGCCGGGCGCGCAGCGCTATAACCGAATCCACCGCTGGTTGGGGTTCGCGGATGCGGGGCTGGGGTTTGCCTTGCTGGTGGCGTTGGTTGCTACGCGAGGCAGCGCGGCACTGCGCGACATTGCCTATCGAGCGGCATCGCAACACTATGCGGTGGCGGTCTTTTTCTATGTGGCGATGCTGCTGGTGATTGGTAGAGCGCTGGGTGCGGGGCTGAACTACTACGGCTTTCGGTTGGAACACCACTACCAACTCTCTAATCAGAAGCTGGGATCGTGGCTGTGGGACCAAGCGAAGGAATTCTTGCTAGGGTTGGTAATCGCCGGAATTCTGGTGGAGCTGGTTTATTTTTTGATCCGGCAATTCCCCGAGCATTGGTGGATTGCGGCGTGGGCGCTGTTTCTAGGTCTGTTCGTGCTGCTGGCGCAGGTGGCCCCGATATTGCTGCTGCCGATCTTCTACAAGTTCGAGCCGCTGGAGAATGAGGGATTGAAGGAGCGGCTGGTACGCATGAGCCAGCGCGCGGGGACTCGAGTGCGGGGCGTGTACAAGTGGCACCTCTCGGCAAAGAGCAAGAAGGCCAACGCTGCGCTGACTGGTCTGGGCGCAACCCGTCGCATTATTCTGGCTGACACGCTGCTGGATAATTATTCCGACGACGAAATTGAAGCGGTGCTGGCGCATGAACTGGGGCACCACGTTCACCAGCATATTTTGAAAAGTATTATGGTGCAGGCCGCGGTCACCCTGATCGGCTTTTGGGCGGCGAATGAAGTGCTGCACTACGCCGTGGACCGGGGCATGTTCGAAACTATTTCCGACTTCGCCAACCTTTCGCTGCTGGTGCTGGTGTCGACTGTCTTGTCACTTGTGCTGATGCCGGCGCTCAACGCCTACTCGCGGTTCAACGAGCGCCAGGCGGACCGGTACTGCTTTCAATCGGTGCCCAGTGTGGAACCGTTCATCACCGCGATGAATAGATTGGCGGGACAGAATCTGGCGGAGCGGGCGCCTTCGAAGTGGGTGGAGATGCTGTTCCACTCGCATCCAGCGATTGCGAAGCGGGTGGCTGCGGCGGAAGCATGGCAGAGTGGCGGGCGTTAGGTTGGGAGCCGCATCCGGAGCCTAAGGGCCCGACCTTCCCGAAGTTGCGGCTAGCACAACTTCTGGTTTCGCAAATCTATTCCTGCAAGATTGCTTCCACCCGACGCAGGTCGTCTTCGGTATCCACTCCGATGGTGTCAAAGGGGGTCTCGCCCACAAAGATGGGGATGCCGTTTTCCAGAAAGCGCAATTGCTCCAGCCGCTCACTGCGTTCCAGCCGCGACTCCGGTAACGCCACGAAGCGGTCGAGAGCGGGCTTGCGGTATCCGTAGAAACCCAAGTGCTTGAAATACTGCGGACGCACCCCGTCGCGGTCATGAGGGATGGTGGCGCGCGAGAAATAGAGTGCGCGGCCCGAAGAGTCGACGACTACCTTGACCGCGTTGGGGTTGGCGATATCAATTTCCATCGCTGGGGTCATCAGGGTGCCGACCTGCACCTCGGGATCATGCATGACGGCGATCAGTGAGTCGATGTGTTGGGGACGGGTCAGCGGCTCGTCGCCTTGAATGTTGAGGTACACATCGGCGAGAGAGTTGGTTGCAATCTCGTACACGCGCTCGGTGCCGCTGCGGCAGTTCGTGGAGGTCATCTGCGCCGGGAAACCACGCTTCTGGCAGAAGGCAAGAATTTCGTCGGAGTCGGTCGCGATCACTACCTGGTCCAAGCGAACGCAGGCCTTCACTCCGGCATAGACCCGCGCCAAAAGAGCCTCTCCGGCGATCTCACGCAGCATTTTGCGCGGCAAGCGCGTCGAGGCCAGGCGGGCGGGGATGACGGCGATCACTTTCATGTTCCTAGTGTCAGACCGCGCCAGCGTGGTTGGCAAGTGAGCAGGGGTGCGCTCGAAATCGGAACCATCACGAGCTCTATGTTTTGGAGATGAGGTGAGCCAGGCCGGTAGAAGCGATTTGCAGGCCGACGCAGAAGACAAGGAAGGCGCTGAGGCGATTAATCACTTGCTCGCCGCGCGGGCCCAGGCGGCGCAGGAATGTGGAGGTGAAGGCGTAAGACACATACACCAAGACACACATCGCCGCGGATGCCAGAAAAATGGCAAGCAGGTGGAGCAAGTGCACCGTCAAGTCACTATCGTGGCTGTGGGCGCTGAGCGTCAGGAGAACGGAAATGGTCCCTGCGCCGGTGGTCATGGGGAACGCCAAGGGGTAGAAGAGCAAATTCTCAGTACGGTTTCCGGCCCTAGAGTTGGAGGAAACGCCGGAATCTTTCGCGTCAGAATCCGAAGAGAGCAACTGCCAGCCCATCCGGCAGATCAAAATTCCGCCCGCGACCTGGACGATGGGGAGCGAGATGCCGAAGAGCTGGAAGATCCAGCTTCCCGCAACGATGGTAGCGCCGCATATGACGAAACAGTAGAAAGCAATCTTGAACGCAGCCGCCTTGCGTTGATCGCGATCCAAGCCGCTGAGAAAGGGATCGACGATGAACGCCGTTCCCAGGGGGTTGACCGGGGGGAACAGCGACACGAAACCGACGAGGACCAAGTTGAGAAAAGTCGCGGCCGTCTGCATGCCAAAGGATGATAGAGCATAGCGGACATTTGCAGGGCGCAACAGGCAACGGACCGGGTGGCCGGGCCATTACCCTTAACTTCCTACCAGCCTTGCTTCGCGCCCTTATTCTGCTCATCCAGCCATTTTTTCAACGGGGCGAAGTATTCCAGCAGGGCGCCGGCATCGGTCTGGCGTTCTCCGGTCAGCGCCTCCAGAGCGTCAGGCCAGGGCTTGCTTTGTCCCATCTGCAGCATCTTGTTGAATTTCGCGCCTGCCGCTTTGGACCCGTAGAAAGTGCAGCGGTTGAGTGGACCCTGGTAACCAGACTCGCGGCACAGGGCGCGATAGAACTGGAACTCAAGCACGTGCGCCAGGAAGTAGCGGGTGTAGGGAACGTTGCCAGCGACGTGATACTTGGCACCGGGATCGAAGTCGGCTTCGCTGCGAGGCATGGGCGGCGCGACCCCTTGGTACTTCTGGCGCAACTCCCACCAGGACTTGTTGTAGTCGGCGGGTTTGATCTCGCCCGAGAAAACCTTCCACCGCCATTGATCGATGAGCAGGCCGAAGGGCAGGAACGCAACGCGGTCGAGGGCCTGCTTCAGCAAGAGCGGGATGTCGGCTTCGATCGGCGGAACGGCTTGGATCAGGCCAACCTGCTTCAGATACTCAGGGGTGATGGCGAGAGCGATGGCGTCGCCGATGGCTTCGTGAAAACCGTCATTGGCGCCGTTCTCGAAAAGAAACGGCTGGTGCTTGTAGGCGCGTTGATAGAAGTTGTGTCCGAGTTCGTGGTGGATGGTAACGAAATCGGTGTCGCGGATCTGGATGCACATCTTGACGCGGAGATCGTCTTGATTGTCGAGGTCCCAAGCGCTGGCATGGCAGACAACGTCGCGATCGGCAGGCTTGGTGAATAGAGAGCGCTCCCAGAAAGTGGCGGGGAGGGGATCAAATCCCATCGAAGTGAAAAAGCCCTCGCCATATTTCACCATGCCCTTGGCATCGAGTTTCTTGGACTTGAGGATTTCAGTGAGATCGTAATCGCCTTTGGTTTCGGGCAGGCCGAGCAGCGGGTAGACGTTGCCCCACTCCTGCGCCCAGGGATTGCCGAGAAGATGTGCTGGGATAGGACCGTCGGGCGGGACGATTTGGGGGCCGTATTTCTGCACCAATTTGGCGCGAACGTAGGTGTGCAGCGAAAGGTACAGCGGCCGAACCTGCTGCCACAGGCGCTCGAGGTCGGCGGAGAAGGCATCAGGAGGCATGTCGTATCCCGACCGCCAGAGCGCGCCGGTATCTCTGAAGCCGAGTTCCCGGGACCCTTGATTCGAGAGCTCGACAAAGCGTGAGTAGCGCTGCCGCATTGGGGGAGCGATGGCGTGCCAGCCCCGCCAAACGTCGGCGAGTTCGTGGGGATCGCGGCTGGTCGCCATGATGGTCTCAATGGCGGTGATGTCGAGACAGTCGTCGGGCTTGTTGCTGCGGCAATATTTTCCTTTGCCGTAATCGCCTTCGAGCGAGGTTCCGATCTCGGTCATCTCGCGGCGCAGCGCCGGATCTTTGGGAGCGGGAGCGGTGAGCGTGAGGCGAAGGAGGTCGAATTTGCGGCGCAGGTCTGGCGGGAGCTGGAGGCCGTCAAAACGCTTGCCTTGCTCCACCAACTCGGTGGTGGCGGCAGTGGCTTCGTCAATGGCGTCCGAGGCAAGGGCTTCGGTGTCGAAGGTGATGAAGTTCGATTGCAGCCAACTGGCGCGGTTGGTCTTGAGGCTGAGCTCATTGAGACGGATCTCGGCGCGCTTCATGAAATCCTGGGCTTCGGCGACGGTGGGGGCGGATTGAGCGAATAGGGACATGGCAAATAATGGCAACAACAGAAGTGAAAGCAGCTTCATTGGGCCTCTCTTGGGCAGACTCAAGATTATGAACGAAGAGAGGGGCAGTTGTCAGGTACGGGACTGTGGTAACAGTTGACGGGTGGTAGCATCGTCTGTTGGTGGCAGAGAGGTGGACCGCGTATGAAGACATTCGTCGGTGGCGAGGGTTGCAGTCGTCTGGGGCTGATGGTGGCCTGCCTAGCGATGGGCTTTCCAGCAGCGATGCTGGCGCAACAGGCTCCAGATCCGGCGGTGGCGGAGCAGTTGCAGCTTGGGCGTGAAGCGAGGCTAGCGGGAAAGTACAAAGACGCTTTGGATGCGTTCAAGAGGTGCATCAAGCTGACGAAAGACTCGTTCGCCGATTGCCAGATGGGACTCGCTTCCACCTACCTACAGATGGGTTATCCGGAAAATTCGGTCGCGAGCAGCGACAAGGCTCTGGCTTTGGCCCACGATGACATGACTAAAGCGGTGTCGCATGTGTTGAAGGGCAACGCCCTGCTTTTGCTTGACGTTGGCGACAAGAAGAGCTTCGAAAAGGCCGAGAGCGAGTACCGGGCCGCCACTCAACTGGAGCCGGGTGTGGCGGCGTTTCACTTGAACCTAGCCGTGTCGCTGATCAAGCAGGTGAGGGACGATGAGGCCAAAGAAGAGATCGCGAAATGCCTGACCCTCCATCCTGAGGCCGGGGTGGCGGAGCATGCCCGAGTGCTCATGGAACATCCTCGGTGGGGCCGGGAGGTTCGTGCCCCGGAATTTCGGCTCACCACGCTGCAAGGCCAGGATCTCTCCCTGAAACAACTCAACGGAAAAGTTGTGGTGTTGGATTTTTGGGCGACCTGGTGCCCGCCCTGCCGGGCATCAGTGGGAGAGCTGAAAGAGCTGACCAAGAAATACTCCTCTGATCAAGTGGTGTTGATCAGCGTGAGTGTCGACGAGGATGAAAAGGCGTGGCTGGACTTTACCGGCAAGAAGAGCATGACCTGGCCGCAGTATCGGGACGTGGACCGCCACATGGTGAAAGCGTTCGAGGTGAACTCGTTTCCGACCTACCTGGTGATAGATGGCGAGGGATCGATCAAGCAGCGGATCGCGGGTTTGAATCCGCAGGAGAGCGTAGTTTACCGGCTCAAGACATCACTGGATGAATTGCCACAACTAAAAAAGTAGGGGTTGCACCCGCTCCCGGGTCACGGCTTGGGTTTGTGCTTTCCGGGGAGCGCGGCGGGATTCTCGTGGGTGCGTTCGCGGAAAGTGGCTTTCATGCCGCTGGCCAGAGAGACGCTGGATTCGCCGTACTTGTCGCGCAGGCGGTCGGCCGCCGACAGTGCCTGCTGCCAACGCTGCTGCTTGCCGCTATCAAGCAAGTCGAGTTGCGCGGACGCGCCCGCCGGGCCGTCCAATGAGGAAGCCTGCACACCCAGCAAGCGCACCGCAGCACCGCGCTTCCAATGCTTGCGAAACAAAGCTCGTACCTGTTCGAAGATTTCGTTATCGAGCTGGGACGGCGCAGGGAGAGTGTGTGCGCGGGTGATAGTGGTGAAATCCTTGTAGCGCAGCTTGAGCTGGATGGTGCGGGCTTGCAGCGAGGCCTCGCGCAGGCGGCGAGCCACCATCTCAGACAAACGCATCAGAGTGGACTCGAGCTGGTCGGGACTGGCGGTGTCGTCGTTGTAGGTGTGCTCGTGGCTGATGGACTTGGGAGCGGTGTTTTCGCCGACTTCGCTGTCGAACCAGCCGCCCGCGTCCTGGCCTTGAGCTTTGCCGGCGAGGGCGAGTCCCCACTTTCCGAAGCGTTCTTCCAATTCGGAATCCGGCAGCCGGGCCAAGTCTCCGATTTTGTTAATTCCGAGAGCGAGAAGATTTTTCTCCATGACTTTGCCGACGCCGGGGATCGCGGCGACGTCCAGAGGGGCGAGGAAGCGGGCCTCCTGTCCGGGGAGAACCCAAAGAACGCCGTTAGGCTTGGCCTGTGCGGAGGAGACTTTGGCGATCAGGCGCGAGGCGCCAATGCCGATGGAGCAGTTGAGCTCGGTTTCGGACTTCATCTTGACGTGGAGGGCGTGGGCGGCGCGAAGCGGCGGGCCGTGGAGACGTTCGGTTCCCGACATGTCGAGGTAGGCTTCGTCAATGGACGCCATCTCGACCTGCGGGCTAAAGCTGTTGAGCACGGCATGGATTTTGTAGGAGTAGTCGCGGTAGCGGTCGGGGTGGCCGTCAACGAAGACGGCCTGAGGGCAGAGTTTGGCCGCAGTGCGCAGAGGCATGGCGGAGTGGACGCCGAACTTGCGGGCGGCGTAGGAAGCAGCAGATACCACCCCGCGTTCGTTGCGCTGTCCGCCGACCACGACCGGTTGACCCTTCAGAGAGGGATCAAAAAGTTCTTCGACCGAGACGAAGAAGGCGTCCATATCCACGTGGAAGATAAGGCGAGGCGGCATAGCGGGAGACTTCATTTAACCATACCGCGGCAGAGCGATTGCTGGGATTGGAGCAAGAAAAAACCCGGCCGATGGCCGGGGTAGGCGAACGAAGCAAGGACGAACTACTTCTTCATGTCGTCGTGCTTCATTTCGTCTTTCTTCATTTCTTCTTTTTTCTTGTGCTTCGCGGCTTTTTCTTCCTTCTTCATTTCGGCTTTCTTCATCTTTGCTTCTTTTTTCTGTTCTTTGTCCATCTTCTTGTCGCCGGCCTGGGCGAACGACGCGGAAGACATGGACAAAGCGACGGCAACAGCGAAAACCAATGTGAGCAGTTTCTTCATTGAAAATCTCCTTAGTTTGTCCTTATGCGAACGCACTACCCCGGGGGGAACACCTCGAACGCAGTATTTTCCGGGACGTTCACAATTCTAAAACAGAAACCCAAAATAAACCAGAAAGTTGCGCGAGGAAAATTGACCTGAGGCATCACAGACGGCACCCCGTCGGGCGGGTACACTAATATGCCATGAGCAAAGGAAAAAGCAAGAAAACCAGTAAAGTGGGACCGGCACACGACCGGGCCCACGACGTCCTGCGGTCTGAGACGCATCCCTTGGACGCAATCTTCTCGCCGCACAGCGTGGCGTTGATTGGGGCGACGGACCGCCAGGGCAGCATTGGGCGCGCGGTGCTGTGGAGTCTGCTGAGCAGTCCGTTCGGCGGCACGGTGTATCCGGTGAGCGACAAGAAAACCAACGTGCTGGGCATCCGGGCTTATCGGACGGTCGAGGAAATTCCCGAGCAGGTGGACTTGGCCGTAGTGGTGACGCCGGCGATTACGGTTCCCGATGTGATTGGCCAATGCGTGGCGGCTGGGGTGCGGGGAGCGATCGTGATCTCGGCGGGGTTCAAAGAGCATGGCGAGCCGGGCAAAGCGCTGGAGCGAAAGATTCTGGAACAAATGAAGGGCAGTTCGCTGCGCTTGCTGGGGCCAAACTGTCTGGGCGTGATGAACCCCATCAGCGGATTGAACGCGACTTTCGCCAGCAACATCGCGCGGCCCGGCAATGTTGCCTTCATCAGCCAGAGCGGCGCGTTGTGTACCGCGATTCTGGACTGGGCCCACCAGGAGATGGTGGGATTCAGCGCGTTTGTATCGGTAGGATCCATGCTCGACTTGGGTTGGGGCGACCTGATTGATTATCTGGGGAACGATCCACGCACGCACAGCATTGTGATTTACATGGAATCGGTGGGAAACGCCCGGAGCTTTTTGTCGGCGGCGCGCGAAGTAACCCTGAACAAGCCAGTCATCGTGATCAAGGCAGGACGGACGGACGCGGCGGCCCATGCGGCGGCTTCGCATACCGGCACCTTGACGGGCAGCGATGAGGTGTTGGAGGCGGCGTTCCGCCGCAGCGGAGTCCTGCGCGTGAACACTATCGCCGATTTGTTTTACATGGCGGAAGTATTGTCGAAACAATCACGACCGCTGGGACCGCGGCTGGCGATTGTGACTAATGCCGGCGGGCCCGGAGTGCTGGCGGCCGATTCGGTGATCATGAGCGGCGGGGAACTGGCGCAATTGTCGGCGCCAACTATGGAGTCGCTGAACACGCTGCTGCCGCCCCATTGGAGCCATGACAACCCTCTTGACATTCTGGGGGACGCGCTTCCCGACCGCTATAGCAAAGTACTGGAGCTGGCGGCGGCGGATCCGAATGTGGACGGGTTGCTGGCAATTTTGTGTCCGCAGGGGATGTCGCATCCCACTCTGACCGCCGAGAAACTTGTTCCCATGGCGCGGAGCACGGGCAAGCCCATCCTGGCCAGTTGGATGGGCGGAGCGGAGATGATGGCCGGGATCGAAATCCTGAACCGGGCAGGAATTCCGACATTCTCTTATCCCGATACCGCAGCGCGTGTCTTCGATTACATGTGGCGCTATAGCTACAACCTACGCGGGCTGTACGAGACGCCGGTCCTGGCACATGACAATGAGGCTACAGGCGGGGGCAAACGCGCGGCAGAAATCATTGAGAAGGCGCGGGCGTCAGGACGTGTATTGCTCACGGAAGTGGAATCGAAACAATTACTGGCGGCTTACGGGATTCCAACCGTAGAAACCTTGACGGCGAGCAGTGAGGACGAGGCGGTCAAGCGGGCGCAACAGATTGGATATCCGGTGGTGGCGAAGCTGCTGTCAGAAACCATCACCCACAAGACCGATGTGGGCGGGGTCAAATTAAATCTGCGCGATGACGATACGGTACGCCGGGCTTATCGTGAGATTGAAGCGGCGGTGGCGGACCAGCCGGGAGCTTTCGTGGGCGTAACGGTACAGCGGATGGAAAAGCTGGATGGCTACGAACTTATTGTCGGCAGCAGCGTAGATCCGCAGTTCGGTCCGGTTTTGTTGTTTGGGACGGGGGGTCAGTTAGTCGAAATCTTCAAGGACCGGGCACTGGGGCTGCCTCCGCTGAATACTACGTTGGCCCGCCGCATGATGGAGCAGACCAAGGTGTTCGCAGCGCTGCAGGGAGTGCGGGGACGGGCCAGTGTGGATCTGGCGGCGCTGGAACGGTTGCTGGTGCGCTTCAGCCAGTTGGTGGTGGAACAGCCGTGGATTAAAGAAGTGGACATCAATCCCCTGCTAGTATCAGCCGAAAAGCTGGTAGCGCTGGATGCACGGGTGGTGCTGCACGGACCGGGAGTCACGAAAGAACAACTGCCCCGTCCGGCCATCCGGCCCTACCCGGTGCAATACGTCAAAGGGTGGACGATGAAGGACGGCGAGCAGGTCACCATCCGGCCGATTCGGCCCGAGGATGAGCCCCTGCTGATCAAGTTGCATCAGGCGTTGTCGGACCGGTCGGTGTATTTGCGATACTTTCAGCCGTTAAAGCTGAGCCAGCGGACAGCGCATGAGCGGCTGACCCGGATCTGTTTTATCGACTACGACCGCGAGATGGCATTGGTGGTCGAGCGCAAGGCTGAGGAGGGGGCGCCGGAGATCATCGGCATTGGCCGTTTGAGCCAGCTGCATGGCCGCGACGAAGGTGAAATGGCGGTGCTGGTGGATGACCGCTTTCAACATCTGGGGGTTGGGAGCCAGTTATATCGGGAATTGATTGCAGTTGCTCGCGACGAGCATGTGGGTAAAGTCGTTTCCACGATACTGCCAGAGAACCGCGAGATGCAGGCTATCTGCCGCAAGCTCGGGTTCGTGCTGGAACCGGATCTTGAGGATGGAACGGTCACTGCTGTGCTAGAAGTGGCGCGAGTGGGGGAACCACAGACTATCGGCTCTTGACGGAGCAACAAATCGACGGAAGGCGTCGAGCTTGCAACCTGTAGTAGCGGGCCGATGTGCTCAGTGTGAGCAGTGGGCATGCTGGCGGTGGTCAACGGAAAGGCAGAACATGGCCCTGGAAGAATACAAACGCAAGCGGCGATTTGAGAGCACGCCGGAGCCTGCGCCCAAGGTGGCGGCCAAGCGGGGCAATCGTTTCGTGGTGCAGAAGCACCGGGCATCGCACCTGCACTATGACTTCCGCCTGGAGATGGATGGAGTATTGAAGTCATGGGCGGTGCCGCGAGGACCTTCGCTGGACCCGGCGGACAAGCGGCTGGCCATGATGGTGGAAGATCATCCGGTTTCGTATTTCGATTTTGAGGGCCTCATCCCTGAGGGCAATTACGGCGCGGGCACGGTTATGGTGTGGGACGTTGGAACCTGGCAGCCGCTGTCACCGCAGTTGGTGGAGGGTAAGTACGTTAAGGCTAGCGATGGCGAAGCGGCGGGGATGCTGGCTAAGGGAGACCTGAAATTCCGTTTGAGCGGGACCAGAGTGAAGGGAGACTTCGCGCTGGTGCACATCAAGTCGCGGCGTGATGGAAGCAAGGGAAACGAGTGGTTGCTGATCAAAAAGAAGGACGATGAAGTAGTAGACGGATTTGACGCCGAGCAGTATGACACCTCAGTGCTGACCAAACGCACTATGAACGAGATTGGTGGGGATGAGGGTTCGGCGGAGTGGACCAGCAGCCGTCCCGCAACCCGCGGAAAGTTGAAAGCGCCGTGGTTGGCAGCGGCGCTGGCTCGGGTCGAGAAAAAGAAGGCAGAGTCGGAAGGTAAAGGCAAGACGCCAGGGGCACGCGCGACCTCCACCGTAAAGACAATTTCCCGCGGGAGGGAGCCAGTCGCGAAGCAGACGAGCAAGACCGCCCCGCTTCCCAGAAAGCAGACGACGACCGCGAAACAGAAGCGGCCTGCCGGTGATTCGAACGATGCACCGGCAGGGGAGGACGGGCCGCGCTCATCGCCGAGCGCAAGTATTCAGGCTCCCCGCCAAAGTTCTGACCAGCTTCGCGACCAGATTCCCGACCCGCTTCTCAACCAGCTTGCAGGTGCAAAACGGGCGGTGATGCCGAAGGTGGTTCATCCCATGCTCGCCATCACGGTGGAGAATGCGTTCGACGATCCGAAGTGGTTATTTGAAATCAAGTGGGACGGTTATCGAGCCGTTCTGTTCGCCGAAAATGGGGCCGTCCGGCTGGTTTCGCGGAATCAGATTGAAATGACGGCGAAGTTTCCGGAACTGAAAAACTTAGCGCTTCAGATTGATGCCAGGCAGGCGGTATTGGACGGCGAGATTGTGGCATTAGATGAGCAGGGGCTGCCCTCGTTCAGCCTGCTCCAGCAGCGCACCGGTTTTCGTCCGGGCAAGCCGCGTGCGGTTTCACGTTCCGATGTGGGAGTGGTGTACTACGCGTTCGACTTAATCTACCTCGACGGACACGACCTGCATCGGGTCGCGTTGGAGCAACGCAAGCAAGCGCTGCGCGAAATTGTAAAAGAAGGGAATCTGCTGCGATTTTCCGACCATTATCCCGAGCACGGGGCGCGACTGCTGGAAGGAGCGCGGGAACAAGGGCTGGAGGGGATTGTCGCAAAAAAGCTGGGAAGCATTTACGAAGAGGCGCGCAGCACGGAGTGGCGGAAGATCAAGATCACGCACACCGCTGACTGCGTGATTGGCGGTTTTACCGAGCCGCAAGGCAGCCGCCAATATTTTGGATCGTTGGTGCTGGGGCAGTACGACAAGTCGGGAAGACTCATCCATGTGGGACAGGCGGGCACAGGCTTTGACCAGAAGCTGCTCAAAGAAATTCACGGAGAACTGGCGAAAATTCCAGCCGTACGCAGTCCATTTGACGGGCCGGTAGATGCGTTGGGCAAGGTGCATTTCGTGAAGCCGCGGCTGGTGGCGGAAATCAAGTTTGCAGAGTGGACGCATGAGACCGCAGGGGGCGGCGCGAAGCTGCGAGCGCCAGTGTTTCTGCAGTTGCGGCCAGAAAAAGATCCGGCAGAGTGTTCTCTCATCGAAAAAAAGTGAAAGACCATTGGACGGGGAGCGCATAGTTGCCATTCGCTGTGCGAAGCCGCCAGCCGCTCTCCGTGGTCGACCGAAAACACTCAATTGGTGTTTCCAGCGTCTAATAGTTGGTAGCATCAGCAGAATCCATTGCGACAACCCACCCAAATCGCGAATCCAGTAGAGTCGCTCACCGCAGAGCTTTATGCCCGGACCGATGCGGCGCAGCTTGGGCTTAAGCTGGAGCGGTTTGCGGGCATCCTGACCACGATTCAACAAAAGTATTTAGGGGCTGGCGCGAGTCAGGCAGCGGTGTGCGAATTGTTGTTGAGCTTGCGCATCGACGAACTGGTTTTGGCCCGGGCTTGCGCCGAGGGCAGCGAAGCCGCCTGGCGCGAATTCGTGCAGCGGTACCGCCTGAAGTTGTATGACATGGCGCGGAAGGTCACCCGCGAGGAGAGTTCGGCGCGCGAACTGGCGGACGCGCTCTATGCCGATTTGTACGGCACGCATTTGCGCGACGGCGAGCGAGTGTCGAAGCTGGCTTCCTACACCGGGCGCGGGTCCCTGGAAGGCTGGCTGCGAACCGTGCTGGCCCAGGAGTTCGTCAACCGCTATCGAAAACAGAAGCGTTTGGTAAGTCTGGACGAAGAAACCGAAGGCGGCGCGCAGTTTGCGGCTGCTCAGCATGACCCGATTCCGCTGGACGACGACCGGCTGAAGATAGCGATCGACAAAGCCCTGGCTGCCCTCGACGGCGAAGACCGGTTGATTCTGGCGTCGTACTACCTGGATGAACGGACCCTGGCCGAGGTCGGCCGGATGCTGGGACAACACGAATCCACGGTGAGCCGGCGGCTGGTGCGCATTGCCAAGGCTGTGCGCAAGCAGATTGTAGCGCAATTGCTGGGCATGGGCCTGTCGCGCGCCGCCGCCGAGGAATTGTTGGAAACCGACGTACGGGATGTGACCGTGGATATCCGAAAACGGCTGGCGCAAGAGTCGGGACGAAAAACGTTCTGAAAGAGTAGGGCCGATACGCATGATGAGCATCCCACAATCCGTGAGGGCGAGGCTGGCGGCTGAGGCGATGGCCGGCTCTCATCCCGATGCGAACATCCTCACTGCTTTTGCTGAGCAGGCCCTGAGTGAGCGGGAGCGCAGGGAGGTGTTTGGCCATTTGGCGGGGTGCGGAGAGTGCCGAGAACTGTTAGCCCTGGCGGGAGCGGCAGAAGAGATTGGGGCACCGGTTGCTGAAGAAGTGCTTTCGGCCGCGCACGGACCTTGGTTCGCGTGGCCGACGATGCGGTGGGCCGGACTGGCGGCTACGATCGTGATTGCCGTGGGGCTGTTCTGGCCCCGCTTCACTGGAAATACAGATTTTCAGCGCCACATGGCAACTCCGGCTTCGAAGACGGCGGTCAGCCAAGCCGCCCAAGAGGGATTCCCGGCTCGGCGGGCTTCAGAAAGGTCGCCAGACCAAGCGACCGTGGAAGCGCCACCTGTCATCTCCTCCCGTTCGGAACCGAGTAAGCCGATCTCGCGCCCAACTGGAGAGATGCGGGCAAAGTCGAAGCCAGCGGAAATCGCTTCATTGCGGTCGGGCGGGGCTGCGACTGGTTCGTTTAATTACGGGATATCCGCGGCCAAGTCTCCAGTGCCTCCCGACTCAGCTTCGACTGGCGTCCAAGCTGTTCCTCCCGGAACAGCAGTGAGTTTAAATCGAGCGATGTCGGCCGTGGCAGTTCAGACATCCACAGAAATGCAGAGTCCAGCAATAAGTCTAGCGGCCGCCAACTCGGACGTGCGCTGGGCGCTGGCCTCAGAGGGCGTGCTGTTGCGCTCGAAGGATGGCGGAAGGTCTTGGGAACCGTTGCCTTTGAAGACCGGGACCGGCCGGATCTTCGCCATCGCGCCGCAAGGATTGTCCATCTGGGCGGGTGGAGAAGGCGGACAGCTCTTTCATTCTGAGGACGGCGGCGAACAGTGGTCTTACGTCCAACCCACGCAGGATGGAGTGGCGCTGACCGGCGCCATTGTCCGGATTGACTTCCGCGACACATTGAACGGCACGCTGGTATCTGACGCCGGTGAGATTTGGACGACCGGCAACGGCGGCTTAGACTGGCAAAAGCGCTGAGTATAGGCTGGAAGTTTTGGCTGTGCCCGCACAGACATTGCGGCCGCCCGGAGTAAGAGCCCACGCTCTGTTTCCGGTGCTACACTTACTTCACCAGCATGAGTGACGAAAAGAAGTCCCGAGCATGGCTATGGATCCTGATCGCGGGAGGAGGGTTTTTCCTCTTCGTGGCGATGGTCTTCACCCTGGTGTACTTCGCCATGAACAACGATGAGGAAACCAGTTCTTCCTTCGGCGGATTCGGGGAGAAAATTGCCGTTGTAGACCTGGAAGGCATAATTCTATCGCCCAAGCAGGTAGTGCCACAGCTCAAAAAATATGCCGACGACGACTCGATCAAGGCGATCATCCTGCACATTAACTCACCGGGTGGGGGAGTGGCGGCGTCGGAAGAGATTTACCGCGAAGTCAAGCGCATTCGGGATGCCAAGAAGAAGCCAATCGTCGCCTCGATTGAGACGGTTGGCGCTAGTGGAGCCTATTACGTAGCCGCGGCGACCAGCAAGATTTACGCCGACCACGGCAGTATTGTGGGCTCCATTGGCGTGATCGCGCAGTGGGTGAATTATGGTGAATTGTTGCGCTGGGCCAAGCTGAAAGACATCACCTTGAAGGCCGGCGAGTTCAAGGACACGGGCAACCCGGCGCGTGACATGACGCCAGCCGAACATGCATACATGCAGGCCCTGATTGACGACATGCACACCCAGTTCATCACGGCTGTGGCAGAGGGGCGCAAGGCCAAGCCCGAGGATATTCGGGCCATCGCCGACGGCAAGGTTTGGACTGGCGAGCAGGCTTTGCCTATGAAGCTCGTGGATGAACTCAGCGATTTCGAAGGCGCGGTGAAGGCCACGGCGCGATCGGTCGGCATTACGGGAGAGCCGACATTGGTGCGACCCGTGAAAGAGAAGAAGACCGGGCTTGGCATGCTATTTGGCGATGTGTCAGAGTACTTGCCCAGCCGTGAGAAGCTGTTGGAACAGCAGATGGGGTTTTACTATCTGTGGAAGTAGCAGCCTGCGCCGCTTGCGCCCGAGGCGGCAGATTTGAGAAGGTGTTAGGGAAAGTTGCCGGAGTTCGGCGAGCGGAGCCAGAGCGATGACCAAAGCGGACTTGATTGACGAAGTCGCGAGGATTGCGGAGCTTACCCGCAAAGACGGGGAAGTCATCGTCGAGACCATTTTCGACAGCGTGGTGCGCTCGTTGCGGGTCGGCGACAAGATTGAGATCCGCGGGTTTGGCAGCTTTCGCACGCGGCAGCGCAAACCGCGCGTGGGACGTAATCCCAAGACCGGCCAGCGGGTGGAAGTTCCCGCCAAGACCATTCCTTTCTTCAAGCCCAGCAAGGAATTGAAAGACAGTGTAAACAACGCGCCGGACTTCCCACCCGCAGATGCAGGTGGTTCAGCACCACCGGCGGGCACCGCACCGCCTGTGCTCTAGTCTTCACTTCCGATCACCCCTAAAGCAGAATTATCGGACCGGTGCTTTTATCCCGGCCACCGCCATCATTCTTCCGGTTCGGCCGTGTTCAGCGCGGTGCGAAAACAATAGGTCGGTGTGGCAGGCGGTGCACAGCGGCAGGATCGCGATGTTTTTCTTCAGCACCCCGGCATCCAGCAATTGGCGGCGGTTGGCTTCCACCAAGTCGAGGAAGATTTGGGTGGGCAACTGGCTGTGTCCGGGGGCGCGGGCGGTCAGGAACAGCAGTGGATATTTTTCACGAACTGGATCCGAGTCTTTGGTCTCGCGGAACAGCTCGGCGGCATAGCCAAACTGTGTCTCAAACTGGTTGCGTACCTCTTCGCCCACCTGATAACAGCAGCTGTGAATACCCGGTCCAATGGCAGCCACGAGGTTGCGCGGGTTGGTCCCGAAGACGCGCTGCATCTCGCCGATGCCCTTCTCAACGATGCGCTTGATGGTACCGCGCCATCCCGCGTGGAACACTCCCACGGCGTGGGTTTTCTTATCGGCAAGAATAATGGGGAGGCAGTCGGCGGTCTGCACCGCGACCAGCAACCGCGGGGTAGCAGTAATGAGGCCATCGCCCACGAGCTGGGCGGCCGGGACCGAATCCACGCGGTGAATCAGGTCGGAGTGTATCTGTCGCAGCGTGACCAGCGGCCAAGGCTTGCGCGCGCTGCCAGCCCTCAGATTCGCCTCGAAGGCGGCACGGTTCTTTTCGACCGTCAGGCGTGAGTCGTGCTCGGTAAATCCCAGGTTGAGCGCGCTCTTGCCGTACACGCGGGAGAAGCCACCCTGCCGCGTCGAGAAGCCGTGGATCAGCCAGGGAAGCGGGACCAGGCTCTCCGCACGGAGGGTTTGCATGTGTGTTTTGTTGGGAGACACTCCGTCTATCTTACAAGCAGGGGCGAACGAAACCGCCGCGCTACCTAAGCGACAGCTGGAGACTTCTTTCCGAATCGGCGGCCAACAACCTCGTAATCGGACTGCAACACCATCGCGATCGCCTCGGAGTAGGCCACATGTTCCTGCTCCAGGATGCGGGCGGCGAGGCTGTGTTCGTCGTCGGTATCCAGAACCAGGACGGTCTTTTGCACGATGATGGCGCCGTGGTCGAGTTCTTCGTCCACGAAGTGAACCGTACATCCCGAGACTTTGACACCATAGGCGAAGGCCTGTTCCTGAGCCTCCAGACCGGGGAAGGCGGGCAGCAGCGAGGGGTGGATGTTCAGAATGCGGCGGGGAAACTGTTGCACAAACCAGGGCGAAAGCAGGCGCATGTATCCGGCCAGGCAGACCAGATCCACTTGATGCTGTTTCAGTGCCGCGACCATGGCGCGGTCATGGTCCGCGCGCTCCGTGCCCTTGGAGGGAATGACCAGAGTGTTTAGACCCAGGCGCTGCGCGGCTGCGATGCCGCCAGCATCGGGCTTGTTGGAGATGACGACGGCAATTCGTGCGTCAGGAATTCGGCCGGTCGCAATGTTGTCGGCAATGGCTTCGAAGTTGGAACCGCGTCCGGAAAGAAGGATGCCGAGGTTCTTCATGACAGGCTCCCGATTTAGATTTTCGAGTTTCCAGCAGTCAATGATAATTCACGGAGGATTTGCTAGTGGGAGGACGGCGCGGGCCGGCTCCGGACAGAGCGCCTTCCAGATCGGACAACTCCGGCAGGCAAACTAGGCGTACATGACTTTGCGGTCGCCTTTGACGATGCGGCCCACGCTGTGGAATTTTTCTCCGGCGCGATCGAGCAAAATCTGAACGCGCTTAAATTTTGCGGACGGAACCACGACCAGCATTCCAATCCCCATGTTGAAAGTGCGGAGCATCTCGTCTTCCGGAACATTGCCAAGCTGTTGCAGGTGCTCGAATATCGGCGGAATGGGCCAGGTGCCCCGTTCGATGATGGCAGAAGTTCCTTTGGGCAGAACGCGGGGGAGATTTTCCGTGATGCCGCCCCCGGTGATGTGGGCGAGCGCGCCAACGCAGTCCGCAGCGATCAGCTTTTTGATGATGGTCCAGTAGCTCTTGTGGGTGCGGAGGAGTTCATTGCCTAGTTTGTTCTTAATAGCGCTCACGAAAGTATCCGGCTTGTATCCAGCGATCTCAAACAAGAGCTTTCGGGCCAGCGAATAGCCGTTGGTGTGCAGGCCGTTGGAAGGCAGGCCAAGGATGACGTCGCCGGGCTGAACCGTCTTGCCGGTAATGATGCGGTCGCGCTCCACCACTCCCACAATGAAGCCAGCCAAATCGTATTCGCCATCGGGATAAAAACCGGGCATCTCGGCGGTCTCGCCGCCAAGCAGAGCGCAGGCATTCTGTTTGCAACCCAGGGCGAGGCCTTCGACTACTTTTTCGGCAATGTCACCATCCAGTTTGCCGGTGGCAATGTAATCCATGAAAAAGAGTGGGGTCGCGCCCTGCACCGCGATGTCGTTGACGCAGTGGTTCACCAAATCGATTCCGATGGTGTTGTGCAGTTTCATGGCGAAGGCGACTTTCAGCTTGGTGCCGACGCCGTCCACGCTGGAGACCACCACCGGGTCCTTGAACTTCTTGTCGATGGCGAACAGACCGCCGAAGCCGCCAATCTCTCCCAGCACGCCCCGAGTGAAGGTTTTCTGCGCCAGGTACTTAATGCGCTGTTTGGTGCGGTTGGCATGGTCAATATTCACGCCAGCATCGGCGTAGGTGACGGGGCCGGATTTCGAGATGGACTTTTTAGTCACAGGTTTTGAAGTTGCGGGACTGGGAACACGATTCTAGCACGCGGAGAAGCCGCGACGGCGCAGGCGCACTTCAACTGATGCCCCGAGGGCGGGGGCGAAGCGCCGGTCAGGGTTAATTAGTTAGCGAGATAATGGCTGACAAAGTAGGCCATCACGCCAAACAAGGCGAGTGCGCTAATGCCATAAGCAGTGACGACCCAAACCGCGCGTCCTTCTTTGTGAGGCACTTCAGAGCGCGAACCGGTGTTCCGTTCTTCCATGGGATAAGACTCCTTGTTTGAGTAGCGTCTGAGCCCAAACGACAGCAGTGAAAAGCGAAATGAGTGTACTACGGACGGGCTGGCGCCTGCAATTTGAGGTTACGGCGCTAGTGATGCCCTCTACTACCGGCGTTAAGGCTCGTCGAGGGACTCGGGTTCCAGGTTGTAGGTCTCGCCCTGGGCCCGCTTTTCGTGGTAATTCTTGATCCAGGCTTCGTAGCTCTTGCCAGCGGCCGGGTCTTTGCCGGTGAAGGCGATGGCAGCGATTTCCGAGTACGGTACCGCCAGTCGCGCTTGCGTGGCCTGTGGGATGATACGGACGGCTGAGGTTTCCAGGGTTGCACCGGCGCGACGGTCGAACACGTAGCCGGAAATTTTGGTGCCGTCTTTACGCGTGATGGTCACATCGCCACGGTAGTCGAAGGCCTTCTCCAGGGCGATACGAATATCTTCGACGTTGGCCAGCTTTGGAATCCAGCCTTCCAGATTGTCATGAGCGAACCCCGCCACTACCTCGAGTTCGTCGGCATTCACCGGAGCGGCGGCTGCCGGGGGTGTCACCGGGGTCGCGGGCCAAGGTTGAGCGGGTTGGCCACCGGCGGGCTTGCCGCGTTCTCCGCTCATACTCGGCTTTCTTCAGCTTGAGCAGCGCCGGCCTGGATCTGCACCAAATCATGCGAGGGCAGCGGGCCCGCGCTGCGATCAAAATCGGAGAGCGCGTTGGCGTCAGGATAGCGGGCGAAGGTGGCCTTGACCGTGGCAAAGAATCCGCCCCAGGAACCAAAGGTCTCATTTACGGCCGAAGGCTCGTAGCCACAGTGCATCATGCAGTTGGCGCAATGCGGGTTGCCCGACTCCGTGCCGTAACCGTCCCACTCGGTGGTTTCCATCAGTTCGGCAAAAGTGTCGGTGTAGCCGTCCTGCAGCAAGTAGCAGGGTTTTTGCCAGCCGAACATGTTGTAGGTGGGCATGCCCCAGGGAGTGCAGTGGTAGGTGCGCTTGCCCATCAGGTATTCCAAAAACAACGGCGACAAATTGAACCGCCAAGTGGACTTGCGGTCCGACAAGATGGCGCGGAATAGGCGGCGGATGCGGGCCCGTCCCATGAAATGCTGCTGGTCCGGAGCCTTGTCATAGGAGTAGCCGGGCGAAACCATCATGCTCTCGACGCCCAACTCCATCATCTCGTCGAAGAAGGCGCGCACGCTGCGCGGGTCGGCTCCATCGAACAGAGTGGTGTTGGTGGTGACGCGGAATCCGCGGGCAATCGCCTCACGCATGCCATCCAAGGCGATGTCGTAACCGCCTTCGCGGCAGACGGAGAAGTCGTGGTGCTCGCGCTGGCCGTCCACATGGACTGAAAAGCTGAGGTACTTGCTGGGCGTAAACAGATGCAGCTTTTCCTTGAGCAGCAGGGCGTTGGTGCAGAGATAGATGTATTTCTTGCGCTCCACCAGGCCGCGCACGATTTCGTCGATCTGGGGGTGCATCAAGGGCTCGCCACCGGGGATGGATACGATCGGAGCGCCGCACTCGTCCACCGCCCGGAAACACTCTTCGGGCGAAAGATTTTGCTTGAGGACGTGGGCGGGATACTGGATTTTGCCGCATCCGGCGCACGCAAGATTGCAGCGGAACAGGGGCTCGAGCATGAGCACGAGCGGGTAGCGCTTGCGGCCAGCGGCTTTCTGGCGCAGAACATAGGACGCAACTGTCCACATCTGCGAAATCGGTACTGCCATCACCCCTCCTGAATGTCTTTATGATACCGGAAATTGAGGATTGGGACATCCCCCCAGCGCGTTGACGCGGGTCTTTAGGCTTAATGAATTAGATGCGGACGCCGAGCATATGCATCGCTTCACCGACGATGTAGATGGAGCCGGTAACGACGACCAAGGTTTCCGGGGCGGCGCCAGAGCCAGCCATCGCGAGGGCGGAGGCAACATCCTGAGCCTCTTCGATTTCGACGGCGACGCGGGTTGCGGCGGCCTTGATTTCAGCGGGAGCGGCGGCTCGCGGGTTATTGGCGTGGGTCACAATCACCCGATGCGCCACGGGAAAAAGAATCTCGGCCATTTCAGCGATGGCTTTGTCTCGCATGACGCCAAAAACGAAGGTCAGCGAACGATCCTCAAATGTTGCGGACAGGGCGGCGCGTAGAGCCCATGCGCCAGCGGGATTATGTGCGACGTCGAAGACGGTATCGGGCGCAATTGCGCTAGCCGGCAGAAACTGAAAGCGTCCGGGCCAGCGGGTTTCGTGGATGCCGCGTGCAATGGTAGCGGCGGTGATGGAGGGAAAGCGATTGAGGGCGAGATGCTCCGCGGCGGCAATCGCAAGCGCGAGGTTACGGAGTTGGTGGCGTCCGGTCAACGGCGAGTCGATCAGAATGTCTTGGTTCAGCACGGTAAGGGGGTAAGTGGTCCTCCCGCGCCATTGGGCGTCGGCCCCTGGCGAAACGGGCGGAACAAAAGGGACAGCGCTGATGCCGCGGGCCCCGAGGTCAATCATTGCATGACCAATGACGTCGTTGGCGTCGGGCGATTGAGGAAGCGTGACCACGATGCCGCCGGGTCGAATAATCCCTGCCTTTTCGCGCGCGATTTCGGTGACCGTATGGCCGAGGAAATTCTGGTGGTCCAGCGAGATGTCGGTGATGATGCTCAGCACTGGATCTACCACGTTGGTAGCATCGAGGCGTCCTCCCATGCCGACTTCAAGTATGGCAATGTCCAAGCCCGCTTCGGCGAAGGCCACAAAGGCTATCGCGGTGAGCATCTCAAAGAAGCTGGGGTGCCAGGGGAGGTGCTGCGACTCGACCAGGGTTTGGGCAGTCTGAGCCACGCGTTGGTGGAGCGCAGCGAACGAATCGTCACTGATGGCTGCGCCGTTAAATCGGATCCGCTCGTTGATGCGAACCAGGTGAGGCGAAGTGTACAGGCCGGTGTTATAGCCGCTGGCCTGCAGAATGGCGGCAAGCGTCGCAGCGGTCGATCCCTTGCCGTTGGTGCCGGCGATGAGCACGCTGGGGAAGCGGCGCTCGGGATGGTCGAGCGCATCGAGCAGGGTCCGCATGTGGTCGAGGTCGAATTTATGGGAGGGAGTATTGGCGAGCTCATGCCCGAGGGCGAACATGCTGGCGATGGCGGAATCGTAAGACATCGGAAGATTGGGTTCTGCGCTACGCAAAAGTCGCCGCTGTCAGATTAGCAGAAGGGGCGGTTGCAGACCTATGGAGTCATAAAGGCCAAAGCGCGGGAGATGTAAGTTTTCAATTCTTTGCGCGCGACTACCGCGTCCAGGAAGCCGTGCTCCAGCAGAAATTCGGCGCGTTGAAATCCGGGCGGCAATTTCTGGCGGATTGTCTGCTCGATCACGCGTGGGCCAGCAAAACCGATGAGCGCGCCGGGCTCGGCGATGTTTAAATCTCCGAGCATTGCGAACGAAGCGGTCACGCCGCCCGTTGTTGGATCGGTGAGGACCGAGATGTAAGGGACTTTCGCGCCGTCCAACCGGGCAAGCGCGGCAGAAATCTTGGCCAGTTGCATCAGGCTGATGACGCCTTCCATCATGCGAGCGCCGCCTGACGCGGATACGACGATGAGCGGAGTTCGAGTGTCATGAGCGCGTTCAATGGCGCGGGTAATGACCTCCCCGACCACCGCCCCCATGCTGCCGCCAATGAAGGCGTACTCCATGGCGCTGATGATGACCGGGCGGCCGTCGAGCTTGCCGTAAGCGTTGATGATGGCATCTTTAAGCTGGGTGTCGCGCTGCGCGGCTTGCAGGCGATTTCGATACGCCTTGAGATCGACAAAGCTCAACGGATCCGTCGAAGACAGGTTGGTATCGAACGTCTCGTACTGGTTGTCGTCGAAGAGCTGAGTCAGGCGGGTGCGAGCGTCAATGCGGAAGTGCTTGCCGCACTTTGGACAGACGCTCATGTTCTCGTCCAAATCTTTTTTCCAAATGATCTGGCGGCATTGCTCACACTTCACCCAGAGACCCTCGGTGCGAACGTTCTTCTCGCCGGAGGTGTCGAGCGTGACGGGTTGGCGTTTGAACCAGGGCATGGGAAGAATTTGGTAATTGAGTAATTGGGTAATTTAAAATCAACCTGAGCGGTGGCGCCGCTGCCGGCCGCTTCAAATCAACCCTTGCAAAATCAGATTTAGTGCCGCTGCCAGGACGGTCTTCAAATTACCAAATCACAAATTACCCGATTACACAATCAATATTCGATTCCTCGCTGCGCCATCACGCCCTTTTCGTAGGCGTGCTTCACCTGGCGCATCTCTGTAACTGTATCAGCCAGCTCAACAATTGTGGGGTGCGCGTTGCGTCCCGTCAAGATGACGTGCACCATCTCAGGCTTCGTTTTCAGCGATTCCGTCACCTTGGCCGGGTCCAACATGCCATAGCCGATGGCGTAGTTGATCTCGTCGAGAATGACCAGGTCCCATGCGCCGGAGTGGATGGCCTTATCAGCCTCAGCCCAAGCTTGCTCAACCATGCGAACGTCCTCGGGATCAGGCTTCTCCGCACCCACTTTTACGAAGCCACGCCCCATCTGCTTCATGACGAACTTGTCGCCGAAAGACTGGACGGCGTCGAGCTCGCCGTAGTGCCATGAGCCCTTCAGGAACTGAAGCATCAAAACTCTCATGCCTTGCCCGACAGCGCGCAGGCCGGTGCCCATGGCCGCTGTGGTCTTGCCCTTGCCGGGACCGGTATTGACGATGATGAGACCGCGACGAACGTCTGTCATAGGGATGAGTGATTGTACCTGTTTTGGCGTGTTGAGCCGCGGGTTGCGGGTTTGGGCCGGCAGTAGCGCGTGTGATGCAGAGGTTGTTTGCGCCTACGCTCGCCGCGTCCGGTGTGGTTAAATGCCTGTCGTGAAGATATTCGTTGCCTGGATTGGCAAAACCAAAGAGCCCGCCATCCAGTCGCTCACCGACGAGTACGTGAAGCGCATTTCGCGGTACACGGAGACTAGCGGCCTGGCCCTCAAGGACGAGGCATCGCTGCGCGATCTCGCGCGCGGCCTGCGCAACCAGCCGCGCCACTTTCTTGTCCTGCTCGACTCGGGTGGCAAGCAGATGTCCTCCGAAGACCTTGCGGCTTTTGTACAACGCCATGCGGACGCCGCGGCTCCGCCACTCCTGTTCGCCATCGGCCCGGCTGATGGGTTCAGCCTCCAAACCCGCGCCGCCGCCGATCTCACGCTCTCCCTTGGCAAGATGACCTTAACCCATGAGCTCGCCCGTGTCGTCCTGCTCGAGCAGATCTACCGCGCCTTCACCATCCTGAAGAAACATCCCTACCACCACGCCCACCGATGATGACAATGGTCTTGTGCGCGGCGTAGGGATTGGGGCGGTCGAGGGTGAGGCCTGCCCCGATTTCTCGGTGCGTGGGAACTGCAGAATCCCTCACTTCGTTCGGGACGACAAATCGTAAGAGATGGGATTACGGAACCTGAAAGACGGGATGATAAATCGTAACTGCAGATCCCTCACTTCGTTCGGGACGACAAGTTGTATTCGGGATGACGAGTCGTAATTGAGATTAGAAACGTAAGACGGGATTACGAAACGTCACAGACGAGGTCACAAATCACTGAGTATCGCCGCATCTGCTGCCACGCGAAACCCGTAATCTGCATACTGGAATTGAGGTGGAATGCTGGACCGGGCGGCGCATCGCGACACTTTGATGTGGTGACGCCAGGAGCCTCCTCGGGAGGACCGGCGCTCGCCTTGTGTCGGGCCGAGTGGGTTGCATTCCGGCGACTGCGCGTAATAGTCGGCAGAGAACCAGTCGCTGCACCACTCGTGCAGGTTGTCACATAAATTGAAAATGCCAAATGGATTGGGCGCGGCAAGACCCACCCGCTCAGGGCCAGTGGCCCAGATCTGGCAGCGCGCCGCGTAATCTGGCAGGTCTTGCGGCGGCGTATTTCCCCAGGGATAGAGTTCCTGTTCCACGCCTCCGCGGGCCGCGCGTTCCCATTCGGCTTCGGTGGGCAAGCGAAAGGGCTGGCCGGTCCGCGCCGCGAGCCACTCGCAATAGCCGGTGGCGTCAAACCACGAGACCGCAACAACAGGCTGCTGGGGATCGCAGAAGTTTGGGTCCGTCCAAAATGGCGGCAGGGGACCGCTGGTCTCGGCGAGGAACCGCGCATAATCCGCGAAGGTGACCTGGCACAGTGCAATCTGAAACGCATCGACCCAGACGCGATGCACTGGACGCTCGTTGTCTTGTCCAGTGGCACAGCCCATCTGGAACCAGTTCGCGGGGATGCGCGCCATGGCAGGGACAGGCACGAGCATGGGGGCGAAGGTGGTCATTTGGGCAAGTTCGTTCGCAGAGCGGCAACTACTTTCTGCACATCGTTCTGCTGAAACAGTCGGATGCCAGCGACCCCACGCGCGCCCTGAGCTAAGCAGTCGCTGGCATTTTCTAAAGTGATGCCACCCAAGGCGAGGACGGGAACGTGCCCGGCGCATACCAGACCCAGTTGCGCCAGGCCCGTCGTTAAGGCAACCGTCTCAGGGGCGTTGTGGAAAGGGGCGGCTTGCTGAGGGGTAGCCCGCTTTTCAAACACGGGGCCGAACACGACGAAGTCAGCCCCGTCTTCGGCATCGGCGATCTCAGCCGGGGTGTGACAGGAAACTCCGATCAGGAATTCTCGAGCAGGGGGCGATGCCAAAGCGCGGCAGAAGCGTCGTACTTCGGCAGGGGCCAAGTCGAGGGAGCGCAGGTGGACGCCGTCCGCCCCCACCGCGAGCGCGACATCGCTGCGGGAGTTGAGCAGCAGGCGAGGAGAGCCGAGGCTTCCGCTATTTTTTTGAATGACCTGCAGAGCCTGGCGGGCTAGCGATTCCAGTGCTCGCGCGCTCAGGTCTTTCTCTCGCAACTGGATGTAGTCCACCCCGGACCGGGTCGCCTCGGCAATTTTGGTGAGCAGCGACTTTCGGCGCGCGACTTCGTCCCCGGGAAACTGGGTGCGGTCGGTGATGTAATAGAACCACGGCGCCGGTTTCAGCATTCCACCTGGCCTTTGATTCGCTGCTGTGGCAAAAGCACTTGCGATACACTCCAAGCGATGGCGGGTAACGACCAACTCGGTTTCAATTTTAGAGCACCAGAGCGGCACGTGTGGACGGTGCGGGCGCTGGTGACGGCGGTGCGCGGCCGCGTGGAACAGGAATTTGCCGAGGCCTGGGTGGAAGGAGAGATCTCAAACTTTAGGGCGTCAGAGGCAGGGCACACCTATTTCAGCCTGAAAGAAGAGTCGGCGCAAATCAAGATCGTAATGTTCCGGTCGGCCGCGCGGCTGTTGCGATTCCGTCCCTCCAACGGAATGCAAGTGGTGGTGCGGGGCCATGTCACGGTGTATGAAGAACGCGGCGAGCTGCAAATTTCCGCCGAATACCTGGAGCCCAAAGGAGCGGGCGCACTACAGATCGCCTTCGAACAATTGAAGGCGCGTTTGCAGGCGGAAGGGCTGTTCGATGCGGAGCGAAAGCAGCCGATCCCTACGCTGCCGAGGCGCATTGGCATTATCACTTCGCCGCAAGCGGCCGCGCTGCGCGACATCCTGAACATTCTGGAGCGGCGGCATCACACTGCAAACATTCTAATTTATCCGGCGCAGGTGCAAGGGGCCGCGGCGGCCGGAGAAGTGCGGGCCGGAGTGCTGTATTTCGGCCAGAGCGGGATAGTGGACGTGGTGATTGTGGCCCGCGGCGGGGGCTCCACCGAAGACCTGGCCGCCTTCAACGATGAAGCGCTGGCGCGGGCCGTGGCGGGCGCGCGGGTGCCGGTGATTTCCGCGGTGGGACACGAAACCGATTTCACAATTCTGGATTTCGTCGCCGACTTACGGGCGCCAACACCTTCCGCGGCGGCGGAGTTGGTGATCGAGTCGCGGCAGCAAGTCGAGCAGAACGTCGAGAGCTTGCGCGAACGGTTGCAGCGCGCGGTGCGCTATCACCTGCTGATGGCGCGCCAGAGTCTGACCGAAGCCGCACAGCAGGGCGCGTTCGGCCGCATGATGGACGGCATCCATCGGAGGCAGCAGAAGCTGGACGATCTGCGATACAGGTTGGAACGGGCGGAGCGGCAAATTCTGGAAAAACAAAGACGGCGTTGGGAGACGGCATCGGCGGCGGTGCGGCACTACGATGCGCGGCGCAGACTGGAAGGCATAGGACGCGAACTGGCGGGGCACACCTCGGCACTGGTATCGGCGGCGAGGGCGGCATTGGCGAGAGTGCGGGCGCGGCTGGAGCGGTCGAGCGGCCAACTGGAAGCGCTATCGCCGGTGGCAATTCTGAATCGCGGGTATGCGCTGGTGTTCGACGGCAAAGGTAGATTGCTTAAGGACGCGTCCCATGTAAGAGTGGGCGAGAAGATATCAGCGCGGCTGGCCAAAGGGGAGATCGCGGCGCGAGCAGAGTAAGGGCCGTTGTCAGTCGCCAGTTGCCAGTTGCTAGTGTCTGTTTCGTGCAGTTGTCTGGATCGAGCTTACCGCACGATGAAGTTTTTATTGCTGGTGAGGGAGCCGCTGGGCGTGACCATGACAACCCGTCCATTGCCCGCCTCAGCAGGTACGGTGGCGGTCAGATAGGTATCGGACACAATCCTGAATGCGGCCGGGACGGCGTTGAAGGTCACGCTCCGTGGCGCCAGTAAACCCCTGACCAAGGATCTGCGCCTGACTGCCCGCCTTGCCTTGCGCCCGGACGAAGGTGACGAAGGGGCCCAATCCCTGCGACAAGCGGTAGGCCTGACCCAGGGCATTCCGTCCCCTGTACGTGGTTACTCCATGAAAGAAACCGTTGGTATATTGAGTGGGAGCATCGCCCTTTGGTGCGAGCGACTTCGGTAGTCAAGCGATTTCCTTAGTCAAATTCAACGGAGATGGACAACATCTTGCTGAGATGAATTCGAACCTGTGTCCACGTATTGGCGCCGGATTCATGCTTTCTGCGCGGGGGATAAAGCGTGGACAAGGCCGCCGGAGCCGGAGCAGCGGTGACTCGGTTCCGGCGGGCGCGATTTTCCTGTCGATCACGACACTCTGGGCCCGAGGTTGGACCCGAGCGCTGCGGCGGGTTAGCGGGGATTAAGCCGGTTACTCAAGCGGCTAGACTGTCAGGCACTCTGCGCGCGGGCGTTTCCCTGGAAGAAGCCGAACGGCAGTGGCTGGAAATGACATTGGCTTCGACCGGAGACCAACGCTCGCGCGCGGCCGAAATGCTGACGTCCGTTTCCAAAGCCATTTTCATGAAAGCCCTCTCACTCGATCGACTGAGGCGCGCGTCCCGGTTTATGCGGCGCTGTTGAAGGACGTTTTCATCGGTAACGCACCCGCTGCCCCCGCCTTAGGTAACCCTAAACAGCCCTGCCTCGGCCCCCGTGTTGCATGAGTTTCTGCGAAGGCAATGAGATGGCCACCTCCGCAAATAGCGCCGCGACCCAGCCCGCAGACTTCCGCTGCGGCCGACGTATGGGCCCGTGCGGAGATTATGCCTTGGAAATGCCGGTAAAGGTTCTGGCGCAAGACAGCTACAGAGAGGACGAAGATGACAACCCAGATGCTGGAAACGTACGCCGGAGTACAAGACGAAGTAGTGGGGAACGGAGCGCAGGGCGAAGTGGAGCGGGAACGTATTCTTATGGAGCAAATGCCGCAGGTGAAGTACATCGCGCGGCGGGTGCATGCGAGGTTGCCGCGGCACGTCCAGATGGAAGACCTGGTGCATGCCGGAGTGGTGGGCCTGATTGATGCGCTGAACAAGTTTGATTCCGGCAAGCAGGTGCAGTTTCTGTCTTACGCCAAGTTCCGCATAAAGGGCGCGATTCTGGACAGTCTGCGGGACCTGGACTGGAGCCCGCGGGAACTGCGGCGGAAGGGGCGGCGGGTGGAAGAAGCGTATCAACATCTGTCGCAGTACCTGGGGCGGGTGCCCAGCGAACCGGAATTAGCCGCTGAGTTGGGAATGGAGCTGGGGCAGTTGCAGGGATTGCTGGGAGAGTTGGATGGATTGGAGCTGGGCAGTATGCACTCCGAGTCGCCGCGCGACGGCAAAGACGAAGATCTGACCGAGTCACTACCATCGGCGCCAGAGGACACGCCGTACTTCCAGTGCCTGCGGGCGGAGATCAAGGAAGTGTTGGCTCGGGCCATCCGGGAACTGCCGGAAAAAGAGCAACAGGTATTGTCGATGTACTACTATGACGAGCTGACCATGAAGGAAGTCGGCGCCGCACTGGGCATTGGCGAGTCGCGGGTCTCGCAAATCCACTCCCTGGCCATGCTGCAATTGCGGGGGCGCTTGCGGCAACAATTGCCGGAAGCCGGCTACGCACCGCGGACCCTGGCGGTGGGAGCGGGCCGATAAGCGAAGTGGACCTTTTCACAATGTGGAGTCGCCGGAAGCTGCGATTTGACTACACGCCGGCTATGTTGATGGGGAACGCGGCCATCGGCTGAAAGAATTTCTCTGCGAGGTGTTGGTGACCGGAGCCGATGAAGCGGTATGGGCACGCCAAAGCTGGCGCTTATTACGATACTGCGGACAACACTGCGTTTGACACCGCCGGCGAAACTGTGGACGACACTGCGGCGGCACTGCGCGGGCGGGACGCGAGCATTTCCCGGACCTTGGCGATGAGGGAGCGAGTGGAAAACGGCTTGGGAAGATAGGCGATGCCCGGGATGCGCTGATCGTCATAACCGGACGTCAACAAGACCGCCATCTCAGGTCGCAAAGCGCGCACTCTCGAAGCCAACTGGTGGCCACTCTCGCCCGGCATCACGAGATCGCTGACCAGAAGATCCACACCACTTGAATTCTGCTGAAACAGCTTCATCGCCTCGCTAGCGTTTTCAGCCGGCATGACCGAGAAACCCTGGGAGCGCAACACTTCGCACTCTACTTCCCGGACAAACGCTTCGTCTTCCACGAGCAGTATGGTTGGTGCCATGACGACCTCCTGGGACCGTTAAATCTCTCGGCAACACCTTTGGTTGTGCAGTTCGGGGGCCATCAAAAACCCGGCTGAGCCGACGCTCGAACTCCGAGCAATAAGATCGCAGCGAAACAGTTAATTGGTCGTTCTTAGCCAATTGGCAAGGCTTAGAGCAGGCTCGAGCAGAGCTTGGCAGAAATGCAACTCAAGCTGGGGAGATCCCAAAAGCGGCGAGGTCCGCTGTGTTTCAAATCAGGAATGCCATTGTGGGAATTAGCGAGTCAGATGGGAAACTACTTCAGTCGGGACAGGACGGTCTGATTGGGATCCAAAACAATTTTCTGCACGCCTGCGGGCGCGCTAAAGCGAAATGTTGTTTCCGGCCCATCGGCGAAGACTTGACCCAGCAACACCAGATTCTTGGCCGTGGTAACGCCGTAAACCGGAATCAACGTGACCATATCTTTCGGAGCTTCTTCTTGCAGGATGGTGCCGGACGCGGTCAGTACCGAATCTTTGGGGAGGAAACGGACGCCTTGTAGTTTGTAACGCGGTATGGCGGTACCGCGGACCCATCTTTCCGAGAACCAATCCAGTGACTTGCGGTTCTCATACCACGATGAGCGCGGCAGAGCGTCTTGAAACGCGTGCACGACGTCCGTAGTAGTAATTATCTTGCCCTCATAGTCTTCGCGTAACTTGCGGAGCACGCCTAGGAACAGCTCGGCATCGGCGTCACCGGGGGAACGCAGCTTGCCGCGACTGGCTTGAGAGTCGCGGAGCATGCAGCGCAGCATGTGGAGGAGCCAGGTTCCCCGGCCGTAAGTAATCGCGTCATATCCGGACGGGAAATGGGAGGAAGAGAGGCGTTGTCCCAAAGTCACGGGCCCTGCAGTCATGACCTCTTCGTTCTCTTTATTCTTGCCGAGAAGATCTTCGCGGTATTTTTCAAGGACGGCGCGAAAGGCCTGCGGATCGCGTTTTTCTAGAAGCAGGAGCGAAGAGTAGTTGGCCAACGCCTCGACCAGCCACTGATCGTGATAGCTGTCCCATGTCACCAGGTCGCCCCACCACTGGTGAGCAGTTTCATGAGCCAGGACCTGGCCGCTCAAAATCGATTCGACCGAAGAGAGGCGGGCGTCAGCTCTCTCCCTAGCGTCGAGGAAGCCATAGCTGGAGAGGAAAACCAAACTGGGCCACCCCTGACTCAACTCTCCCGGCATCTGGGTCAGAGAAAGCGAACGGTAAGGATAGCTGCCGAACCACTGGGAGAAAATTCCGAGGGCATGGGCAGCATCGTCGGCCACTCGCTGGCCATGTTGAGCGGGCGAGGGCGGCGCAGTGGGTACCGACACACTCTCACTCCGTCTTCCACCTTCCGGACCAGAGGGCTTGGGCAACTCGATGGCTGCGGCGGGGGACGACGCGGGAAAACTCCTCTCCACGCCGCGTGTGGCATAGCTACGCACCAGCACAGTGCCAGCGAGAGCATCGGCTCGAACGTATTTTCCGAGATTGAAGCCGGCCACTGGGATCGGTCGGTCGGAAACCCAGTGCGACACCGAATCTCCGGGGGCAGCGAGATCCGTTGCTGTCTCCGGCGCAGTGGACACCGCAGTCTGGGTTCCGGTGGCGAGGAGCGTCCAAGCGGGCGGATAGTGAAATTCCAGATCGAAGGAGGCCAGTGAAAATCCTCGGTTTGGGTACCAGGTGCCACGAGCTCCCACATAGAACAGACCGGAGCCGGCATCGGAGAGGACGTCGCCGGAATATTTGAATCGCAGTTCGACGGTCTGGCCAGATTGCAGAGGGGAGGGAAAGACGACGGCCACCAGGTCATTGCCACGCCGGTTCAGTTGGGTACCTTCGAGGGATGGATTCTGAATGAATTCTAGGTTGTGGCCGTCAGCCTCGAGGCTGTGAATCTTCAACGCGCGAGAAAGCTCGAAGAGAAACGCCTTGTGGCCACCTCGATTCACGTGCAGTTGCAGTCGGGCATCCGCAGTCAATTCGGAGGGAGGACGCACGCGAGCCCGAATCTTGTAGTTCGTAATAGTTAGATCTTCGCGCCGCGAGTTGGTTTTGGGCCCGGACGAGAATGACGTCCAGACATTGAAGAAAACTGCTCCGTCTTTGGTATCCGCTTTCCCTGCGGAGAGTTGCTCGACAGCGCTCGAGTCGAAGTACACCTCGAAACTGCCGAGTTTCCTCCCCTGAATGCGAGCGTGAAGAAATCCGTCGCTCTCCGACTGGCTCTCGACGCCAGGACGAGGATCACTACGGCAAGGAAGATAGCGGCTGAAATTGAGCAAGAGACGCAGGGCATCGAGGCTTGCTAAAGAGCGCGCCGATGGATCCCACTGGCTCACAAAAAGGTCTGCATTTTGCGGCAAGGGACTGAGTGCGGGCTGCAGTTGGGAGAGCGTGTCATCGTCGAAGCGGAGATAGCTGGTAACAAAATGCTCCTCCAGAATTGCCCCGCCGGTAAATAGCGCCAGCGAGTCGCGCTCGACCGAGTCCGGGGGGCGGAGGAGGATCTCTCCATCCCCTTCAAAAAAGGCGCCTGTAACGCGGCCGCAAACATCGTGGGTAAAAGCCAGGGTGCCACCTTCGAAATCGATAGTAAGGTTGGGCCGGATAATCTCGCCATCGCGAACGCGGTAAACCCGGGCAGGATCGAGGCCGACGCTCTCCAGTTGCGCGTAGAGGGCGACTGCAGTGGCCGGAGGCGCAGGTGGCGGGGTCCCTGGGGCTTCTACACCAAAGCAGGAAAGAGACAGCAACCCGCACCCCGCCAGCACGAATCCATAGCCAACCACCGTGCGACATAATTTTAGGAGGCGACCGCTCACCGCGCGGCGCAGCCGATGAATCGGCATATCGTGCATCGCCATACCGTAGGTCGCCATATCAATCGGTCGGCATATTACATGGATCGCCATATCACGATAGCCATATCAATGGTTGGTCTTGGCCGCGGACAACAGTTGGTTCGCCGTCACAAAGTCCGGCTCGATGTCGGTGGGCAAATCCTTCAGCCGTTCCAAAGATTTCGCCAACGCGGGACGGATCACTCCCATTTCGTCGAGCAACTTTCGGGCTCCAGTGTAGTCGCCTTCCGCTTCCAGGGTCAGTAGGATGTGGTCCAAATCGCGCACCGTCTTTTTCATCTTGGGAATGTCGACGGAGAAGGTGCCGTCAGGATGAGCGACAAACGCGCCATGGTCGAGGTAGTAGTTAAATTGCACCGCCATGCCCTTGCCATGAGCATCGCTCAGGCCGAAACGCAAGGTACGGAACGAGGACGCCAAATAAGTGACGTAGAGTTGGCGCTGCGCGGCTTCGTCAAATGCAAGGGTCTTTCCGAGGTCCCACTCTTTGGCGTGGTCCATCAATAGTTGCAGGGCAAATAGGCCAGTCACGTCCGCCTTTGCTTCTTCGATGGCACTGAACAGCTCTTTCATTTCCTCGCGAACAGTGGTGTCCCGGCCATTAACTTTGATCTGGTGTGGTCCCAAGCCGTGCATCAGTTCATGGGCCAGGATGTGAGTGAAGAAGGGCTCAAAGCTGACGTCCGCCAGCGCGCTCTCCGACAACATGCGCCGTGCGATGGGGATAAGCGCACTACGGAACTTGGCTTCCTGCACATTTTTCAGCAGGACACGTTTGCTCCCCTTTTGCTGCACCACGCGATCATCGTTGGGTAAGTTATAAGCTGCGGTCTGCACCCCATGGGCACCGTCCCCGGCGCTCAGGATTTGGTCCACCACGCGGATGGGTGCCGCCGCACCTAGTTTCGAATTGCGATAGCCGGGATCAATGGGGAGGTTATTTTCGATATCCTGCAGATGGCGAGCGAACGCAGTCAACTTGCCGGTCTCCGCTTCATCGCGGAGGTTGATGTAGGCCTCAAACGCGGCCTTGTACCCGAACAGTTCGTCGTTGTAAGTCTCGTAAGGGCCGATGGTGATGTCGAGTGGAGCGTCCAAATCCATCCACGCCAAGTCGCTGTCATAGTAATTATTGGAGAGAAATGCTTCGGCACGCAAGCTGAGGAATTTTTTGAGCGAAGCGTTATCCGTCAGCGAAGCGGCCTGTTTCAAGAGAGTCGCCGCCTTGGCCAGTTCCTCCTTGTATTCCTCGCTGTAGAGGACGATGTGCAGGGAATCGCTCAATTTTTCGGGCGGACCGAGGAACCCTTTGGGTTTGGGCACGGGAATCTTACGGCGGATGACCGTGAAAAAACCCTTGGCGCGCTCTTGCTGATCTGCAGGAATCGTCGCCAGCCAGCGCTCGAAATCGTCCTTGGACATGTCTTCGGGATAGAAACTCGCGCCGGGGAGCTTGCGGGCTGGAACACCCGGAAGAAATGCCTTGAAATCGTCGAGGTCGGACCAGGGACCTTTGTTAAGCCAGAAATAGTGCAGGCGAGCTTTGCCCAACGGCGAGGCATCCTGCTGCAACCGGACGTAAAGCGCGGGATTGCCGGCCCAAAGCTGTTTCATAAAAATGTCATCGATCAACTTGCCGGCTTCCAGTAGCTTGACCAATGCTTGGCGGTCGCCGGCGGAGAGATGCGACACGTCCACACGAAGAGGTGCGCGGGCAAATCGCGCATTCATTGCCTGCAATTCCGCAATAGCGGGCACTCTAGAGGCGGTAGATTCCTGGGCCTCAGTTCGGTAAACGAGAAATACCAAGATGAGGAAAAAAAAAGCCGCAAGTCCAGCCAATTTCATTTCAGCCCCTCGGGAACCAGCTCAATCTGGGAACGGATCACTCCCTCCCATGATAATCGTCTGGCACGTGAGTGGGATAGCAGACGATCATTCGGCCTGAAGAGCAGCCCCCGAAGCTGGTGGCCGCATCCTAATCAAGAGGGTTACAATACAACCTCTGCCACAATAAAGTCGTTCTGGGCCAGCTTGAGTCCGGCGACTCGAGAATTTCCATGAAAAAAACCATTTCTTTAGTCGTTTTCATAATCGCTTTGATACTTCCCGGCTTCCTCCACGCCGATGGGGTGGTGGAGGAAATCATCGCCCGAGTGAACACCCAGATCGTGACCCGCACGGCGTACCTCCGCAGCCGAGAACAGATCAAGCAGGAATTGCAACAGCAATCACCCAGCGATGCCGACAAGCTATTCGCAGAAAAACAGCGCGATGTCTTGCGAGACCTGATCGATCAACAACTCTTGCTGGAGAAAGGCAAGGACCTAGGCATAACTGCCGACACCGAACTAATCAAACGCCTCGACAAGATGCGTAAGGAGATGAAACTGGACTCCATGGAAGAACTTGAGAAAGCGGCGCAAAGTCAGGGAGTGCCGTTCGAGGAGTTCAAGAGTAATATGCGCAACCAGATCATCACTCAGGACGTCATCAGCAAAGAGGTGGGATCGCATCTGTCGATCAACAAGGAAGATGAGCAGAGGTTTTTTGAGGAACACAAGGCGGAGATGAACCAGCCTGAGAGGGTACGCTTGAGCGAAATTCTGGTGGCGCCGAAAGCGCCCCCGGCAGAACCGTCAGCGCCGAAGCTGTTGACTCCCAATACCCCAGACCCGCAAGTGCCAGCGTCAGGCTCTACGCCCTCAGCGGAAAGCGACGCGAAGGCGCTTGCAATTGCGCAAGCCAAAGCCGAAGAACTAGAAGCGCAACTGAAGAAGGGCACCGCCAAGTTCGAGGACCTGGCCAAGACCAGTTCCGACGGCCCCACCGCCGCCCAGGGAGGCGACCTGAATTACTTCACGCGCGGCATGCTGGCCAAAGAACTCGAAGATAAAGTATTTGCTATGAAAGCGGATGAGATCAGCGGGGTGATCCGCACGAAACAGGGCTACGTGATTTTGAAAGTGACCGAGCACCAGGCCGCCGGCATTCCTACTCTGAAAGAAGTGGAGCCGCGCATTCAGGAAGCTATTTACGTGCAGAAGCTCAATCCGGCCTTGCGCGCTTATTTGACGAAGCTACGCGAGGACGCTTATATCGACATCAAGCCGGGCTATGTGGATACCGGGGCTAGTGCCGCCCAGACCAAGCCGGTGGAAACCAGTGTGAAGCAGGCATCGGCCAAGGAACTTAAGAAAAAGAAGAAGTTGGGAGTGTTTTAGAGCAGATGCCATATGATGATCTTCAACTCCAAGGCTCCATGAAAGATTTCTTTCTCTGCGACTGCGCCCAGCACGAAAACAAGGTTATTACCTCGTGTTTCCTGGTTCTCTCCAAGCAAGTCAAGTCCAAGAAGAACAGCGGCGACCCTTATCTGGCGCTGGCTTTGGGCGACCGCACCGGGCAGATTGATGCCAAGATGTGGGACAACGTTGCCCAGGCGATGGAGTCGTTTGACCAGGACGATGTCCTCAAGATTCGCGGCCTGCTCAACAAATACAACAACCGGTTTCAGATCACCATTGAGAAATTACGAAAAGTAGAGGAAGCCGAGATTGACTATGCCGACTTCCTGCCCAAGACCACCAAGAACGTGGACGAACTTTGGCAGACCCTAACTGATTTTGTAGCGACGTTTCAAGATGCTCGCCTCAAGGCATTGATCGAGGCATTTCTAGCGGACCCCGAGATCGTGCGCAGCTACCGGAATGCCCCGGCGGCCAAGACGCTGCACCATGCGTGCATTGGCGGACTGCTCGAACATGTAGTGTCGCTGTTCCGGTCTTGCGACTTGATGTGTCGGAACTATCCACAGATCAATCGGGACCTGCTGTTGAGCGGGGCGTTTCTGCACGATATCGGCAAGATCCATGAGCTAACCTACAAGCGCTCGTTTTCCTATACCACGCGGGGCCAACTCTTGGGACACATGGTGATTGAACTCGAGATGCTGCACGACAAAATCGCCCAGGTGCCCGGGTTTTGTGACGAAGTGAAGACTCTGCTCGAACACATGATCATCAGCCACCATGGCCAGTACGATTTTGGCTCGCCGAAATTACCGATGTTCCCCGAGGCGCTGATGCTGCATTACCTTGACGATCTGGATTCCAAGATGGAGAACATGCGAGCCCAGTTTGAACGCGAGGCCACGACGGGTCCCTGGACCACCTACAACAACTCAATGGGGCGGTCGCTGCTCAACAGTGCGGAGTTCCTGAAAAAGGCCCAGGCAAAAAAGGAATCAAGCGAGGCATTGAGCGAGGCATGGAAGGAAGAATCATAGGGGTTCTGCGGCCTGGGAATTTCCGCTCCTTGCCGTTCTCTTGCCGTAGCGCCCTCTAACCGCTTTCCACTGCGCATTCAATTACAATCCATTTTCATGTTGCGGTATTTCACAGCCGGCGAATCTCATGGCGAGGCCCTGGTGGCGTTTCTCTCCGGGCTTCCCGCGGGACTGACTTATAATGCCGAATTCGTGGACCGCGAGTTGTGGCGCCGCCAGCAGGGCTACGGCCGCGGCGGCCGAATGAAGATCGAGCGTGACTCCGCCCAGGTCCTGTCTGGAGTGCGTCATGGCAAGACCATTGGAACTCCGATCGCGATGATGCTCGAGAACCGCGATTGGCAGAATTGGAAGGAAGCTCTGCCGATCGAGACGGGGGAGCCTGGGAAACACAAGCCGGTGTCTTCCCCGCGTCCTGGACATGCCGACCTGGCGGGCGCGCTGAAATTTAATTTCACGGACGCGCGCTATGTACTGGAACGCGCCTCAGCCCGCGAGTCAGCCGCTCGCACCGCTTTGGGTGCGCTGGCTAAACTGTTTTTGCGCGAGTTGGAAATTGAAGTCTTGAGTCACGTGCGCACCGTGGGTGAGGTTACGCTGGAGCGCGACGTCTCCTGGAGCCAGATTTGCGAGTTGGTCCAGCGGCCGGAAGTTCTCTTGAGTTGCGCTGACCCGGAAACCGAGCAGCGCATGAAAGCGGAAGTGGACGTTGCGTTGAAAACCGGCGATTCCGTGGGCGGAGTATTTGAAGTAGTAGCGCACGGCGCGCCTCCCGGCCTGGGAAGCTACGCCCAGTGGGACGAACGGTTGGACGCGCAACTCGCAGCCGCCGTGATGTCGCTTCAAGCCGTCAAGGCGGTGGAAATCGGCGCGGGAATCACGGCCGCCAAGTCGCCGGGGTCGGCGGTCCATGACGAAATCGGATACTCGGAAGGGACCGGATTCGCTGGATTCACGCGCACGAAGAACAATGCCGGTGGCATCGAGGGCGGCGTCTCCAACGGCGAAGAAATTCGCGTCCGCGGATACCTGAAGCCGATCTCGACCTTGCGGCGGCCCTTGCAATCGGTGCACTTCTCCTCTCGCGAGGTGGTGAAGGCGGCCTATGAGCGTTCCGACGTTTGTGTGGTGCCCGCTGCCGGAGTCGCGGGAGAAGCCATGGTGGCGTTGACTTTGGCCCGCGCTGCGCTGGAAAAGTTCGGGGGTGACTCCATGCCTGAAACTCTGCGAAACTACCAAGGTTACCTGCAACAATTGCGGAATTACTGATGAACGACTGCCAGCCATGATTTATCCCATCGTGAAATACGGCGACCCGGTATTGGAAAAGCCCGCCAAGCCGGTCACCCAGTTCGACGACAGCCTGAGAACGCTGGTCGCCGACATGTTTGAGTCCATGTATGCAGCGCATGGAGTGGGACTAGCGGCGCCTCAGATTGGGATTTCCCTGCGGCTGGCGGTGATTGACATCACTTTTAAAGAAGATCCCGAAGCGAAACTTGTTCTGGTTAATCCCGAAATTATCGAGGTCGAAGGACGACACCGGCAGAGCGAAGGCTGCTTGAGCATCCCCGAATTCCGGGAAGATGTGACCCGCGCGAAGTACGTTACCGTACGGGCTCAGAATATCGATGGCGAGTGGTATGAGAAGACCGGCGAGGATTTGTTGGCCCGAGCCTTCCTTCACGAAACCGATCACCTCAACGGCAAGCTTTATATTTCTCACATCAGCGCGTTGAAGCGGGACCTGATGAAGCGCAAGATCCGGAAACTGGTGAAAGCGGGAGAGTGGTAGCCCGGCAGTGGTCACCGATGCGCTTGCACTCGCGCTTGCGGTAGATGAGACTAGTTGCAAATGAATTTGGTATTTTGTGGTACCCCGCGTTTTGCCGTCCCCACCCTGGAAAGGCTCGTGGAGGCTGGATTCCATGTGCAGTTGGTGGTCACTCAGCCCGACAAGCCACGCGGACGAGGCTTGGAGCTCGCTGCATCGCCGGTGAAGCAATGCGCCATGGCCCTGGGCTTGCCCATCGCCCAGCCCGATAAGATTAAGAAAAACGAAGAGTTCCAAGCGCAACTGGCGGCGTTGAATCCCGAAGCCATCGTCGTGGTTGGATATGGGAGGATCATTCCGCAGTGGATGATTGATCTACCCCGCTTCGGCAACCTAAACTTGCACGCGTCGCTGTTACCGAAATACCGCGGCGCTGCGCCCATTCAGTGGGCGATCGCCAGCGGTGAGACAGTGACTGGCGTGACCACTATGCGAATCGATGCCGGCTTGGACACGGGTGACATTCTGCAACAACAGCAAACGCCCATCGCCGATGACGATACCGCAGAAACTCTAGCTCCGCGGCTGGCTGCCATAGGCTCTACCCTGATGGTGGAGACCTTGCGCGGACTGCAGGCCGGAACAATAGTTGCCGTTCCGCAGGACCACTCCCTCGCCTCGCTGGCGCCGATCTTGAAAAAAGAGGATGGGTTAATTGATTTTTGGCTTCCGGCACAGCAGATTTGCAATCGCGTGCGCGGATTCCAGCCGTGGCCGGGAGGGTTCACCAGTTTCCGGGGGAAAGGCCTGGGAGTGGGCCTTGTCCGCATCTTCACGCCAGCTATCGAAAGCGCCGGTGGGCCGTGCTCTATAACGATCACCGCGGATCACTTGCTGGTCGAGTGCGGCGCTGGCACACAACTCGAACTTCTTGAAGTGCAGCCCGAAGGCAAGAAGCGAATGTCGGCGCGCGACTTCGTACACGGCTACCATCCCAAAACCGGCGACCGCATGGGCGTGCTCTAGATGCCAATCTCCCCCGCGCGCGTAGCGGCTTACGAAATCCTCTTGCGAGTGGAGCAACAGAACTCCTACGCGTCGGAACTGTTGCACTCGACGCGCTACCAAACGTTATCCGGATTGGATCACGGTCTCGCCACGGAAATTGTGCTGGGCGTGCTGCGCTGGAGGTCCCTGCTCGACTCGGAGATTGCGCAGGTTTCTTCCACTCAACTGCCCAAGCTCGACCGCGAAGTGTTGACCTCATTACGTATGGCGGTTTACCAGTTGCTGTTTCTAGAACGAGTGCCCGGCCACGCTGCTGTGGATGACAGCGTCGATTTGGTAAAACGCGCTCGCAAGCGTTCGGCGGTCCCATTTGTAAACGCGCTGCTCCGCAAAATTACGGGCTCGGGCGAGCGATTTGACAGCCTGCGTCAGGAGATGTGGATGCGGGCGGCGGGGGAGGAATCGGCGGAGCCACGTGCGGAAGATGAATCTGCGGATCGGCTCGCCCAGCGTTATGCGCACCCGTTATGGTTCGTAGAGCGCTGGGCGCGAAGCTACGGCATGGAAAGAGCGCGGGCGATCTGCCGCCACGATCAGCAAGTTCCCGCGACAGCACTGCGTCTGCGCGATGCGAAAGCCGCGCGAGAACTGGCGGATGCGGACGTGCTCTTGCGGCCCGGCCATCTGCTCTCGCGGGCTTGGATAGTGGAGTCGGGAGACGTAACCAACACCGCAGCTTTCCGCCAGGGCCGTGTCGCCATTCAGGATGAAGCATCGCAACTCGTCGCCCTGCTGGTTGGACGCGCCAATAGCATCCTCGATTGCTGTGCCGCTCCGGGTGGAAAGACGGCTCTGATTGCCGACCGCAATGCGAACAGCCGGATTACAGCCGTAGATTTGCATCTCAATCGAGCTCTGCAATTGCGGAGGCTGGCCAATAATTCCAACGTGCGCATAATCGCTGCCGACGCTTGCGCTCTCCCCTTGAACGCGACCTTCTATGCGGTTTTGACGGACGTGCCCTGTTCGGGCACGGGAACGCTGTCTAGGAATCCGGAAATCAAGTGGAAGCTGCAGCCCGAAGACCTCGGCGACCTGCAAACCCGCCAGGTCGCCATTCTGAGTTCTGCGATGGAGCGGGTTGCGAGCGGTGGACGGCTGGTTTATTCAACTTGTTCTTTGGAGTTCGAAGAAAATGAAGCGGTGGTGGATCACGCACTCAAGTACCACCCCGAGTTTCGCTTGGGCGATTGCCGGATGGACTTGGAAGAGTTGCGCAGCGGCGGGGAATTGGCATGGCCCGACCTCGATTCCTTGCTGAGTGGGCCCTACTTGCGAACCATTCCAGGACTCCATCCCTGCGATGGTTTTTTTGCGGCAGTACTGAAGAAAACCTGACGTACTCATTTCAATTGCAGGTTTACGGCCTCGCCGGCCAGCACCTTTTCACCCGGCGCGGGCTTCTGGGCAGCAACCTCGTCGCCAGAGAGAGAAGGCGTGTCTGAAGCAGCCGCTGGGTTGACCAAGCCCAGGCGCAGACCCGCTTGCTGCAAGGCCTCTTTGGCATTCGCCAGGCTCTCGCCCACGAGGCTTGGCATCGCGAAAGCGGGTGATGCAAGCGCCGCGCTCACCAGCAGACTGATCTGAGGCGAGGCCACGCCATTCGCATTGGCGGGAGGATTCTGCGTAACCACCAGGTTCGGGAGAATCCCCTCGATCTCGACTGTAGCCCCAGGCCCAACCTCCAGACCGCGCCGGCGTAGGTTCAACTCTGCAGCGCGCTGGCTCTGGCCGGTGACGTCAGGAATCGAAACTCGTTGCGGTCCCAGGCTTTCGGCAACTCGTACTTGCCAACCGCGCCGGACGGTGGTGCCGGGCGGAGGGAGTTGCGACAGAATTCGTCCTTGAGCCACTTCTGCGCTATAGAACTGCCGCTCTACCAGAACGCGCAGGCCTAAAACGGAGATGGCACGATCCGCCTCGGTTCGCGTCATGCCCTCGAGTTTAGGCACGGCAACCTCGCGGCCGTGGATGGCAACGCGCATCGCTACCATCGCCGAGGCCAGCGTCACCGCGACCAGCACCAAGGCAAGGAACACCAGGCGAAAAAAATGGCGCATACAAAGATTTTACCGCTCTCAGTGAGCTTCGCCATCGCCCGGCGCCACGTCGGGGGTATCCACTTTTTCTGCGGCGTGGTGCGCCGCGTCGGCAGGCAAGTCTTGGAACACCTCTTTTTCCTTGCCCGCCAGGGCCACGCTCATGAAGTTCATCCAGATGGGCAAGGCCGCACGTGCGCCAGTTTCTTTTTGCCCCAGCGTTTTTTTCTCGTCATAGCCAATCCAGACGCCACAAGTCATGGAGGGGGAAAATCCGACGAACCAGGCATCGGTGAAGTCGTTGGTCGTACCTGTCTTGCCGGCGATCGCGTAGGGCATCTTGGCCGCGGCCGCTGCGGTACCGTGCAAGACGACCTCCCGCAGCATGGAGGTCATGATGCGGGCCGTGCGCGCACTGATCACATCTTTGACGTCAGGAAAGTCCTCTTCCAATACGCGTCCTTCGTAGTCGGTTACGCGAGTGATGTAGCGAGGCGCAACCCGAACTCCGTCGTTCGGAAACGCACTGAAGGCCGAGGTTTGCTCCATCAGCGTAATCTCCGCAGCCCCCAGCGCCACCGGCAAGTACTCCGGGATATTGGAGGTGATTCCGAAGCGGCGAGTGTATTCGATGACGCTATGGATCGTAAGTTTTTGCGCAAGCTTCAAAGCAGGAATATTGCGCGACTGCGCCAGCGCCCGCCGCAGCGTGATAGTGCCTTCGAACTTACCATCGTAGTTGTGGGGAGAGTACGGGCCGGCAGAGGTCGCAAAAGTTACCGGCAGGTCCACAATTGTGTCTTCAGGGCTGGCGCCTTGGTCGATGGCTGCCGTGTACACATAAGGCTTGAAAGACGATCCCACCTGACGTAGGGCGTGGATGGCACGATCAAACTTCGATTCGTCAAAGTTCCTGCCGCCGACCAGCGCTTTAATTTCGCCGCTGTCATTGTCGAGAGCCACCAATGCCCCTTGCGCGCCCGAGTTCTGTTCCAGACTCACTCGCGTCCTGCCAGCATCGCCGGTGAGAAGCTTCACGTACACCAAGTCGCCGACCGCGAGGATGTCAGCCAGTTTGCGGTTAGTCCACGCTCCATCTGCCGGAGTTAAGGTTGCGGTCCGCGTCCCCAAACGTAACTTCGCGCCTTCCGCGCTGAATCCCGTGACCAATGCGTGGAGATACGTTCCGGGAGACGGATCCGTATCTTCCCAGTCCGGGTCCTGATACGTGGCAGGGTCAATCCCCTGTGCGATAACGTTGAACAGTCTGCCCTTCCAGCCGTGGCGCCGCTCATATGCGGCGAGGCCGTCGAGGACCGCGCGGTTGGCGGCCTTCTGCAAATCGACGTCAAGCGAGGTGTACACCCGCAAGCCGCCCTCATGCACTTCGCTGCTGCCGTATTTCGCTTCCAGATAGCGGCGCACTTCTTCAATAAAGTGGGGGGCGAGCGAGTTGGGATCATGTTGTAATGTGAGCTGAAGCGGGCGATCTTTGGCCTCCAGCGCCTGTTGCGCGGTAATCTTGCCATCTTCCAGCATGGCGTTGATGACCAGATTGCGCCGCTTCAGTGCCCGCTCGGGGTGCAGAATCGGAGAATAGTAGCCGGGCGCTTTCGGCAGACCAGCCAGCAGCGCGGCTTCGGCGATCGTCAACTTCGCCGCGGGTTTGGAAAAGTAGTACTCGGAGGCAGCTTGAAAGCCGTACACGCCGGACCCAAGAAAAATTTGATTGGCGTAGAGAGTAAAAATCTGGGGCTTGGTGAAACGCCGCTCCATCTGAATTGCCAGCAGCGCTTCTTGTATCTTGCGGTAAAACGAGCGGTCGGGCGACAAGAACAAATTACGCGCCAGTTGCATGGTCAGCGTGGAAGCCCCCTGAACCTTGCCACCGGAAGCAATGTCGCGGTAGGCAGCGCCGGCGATGCGCCAGAAGTTGATGCCGGAGTGAGCATAGAATTCTTTGTCTTCGATGGAAACCAGGGCGTCGCGCAACACTTGGGGATAGTCGTCATAAGAGGCGATGACGCGCCGCTGCAGCGCGAAGGAACCCACCACCCGACCCTTGGCATCGTAGAGTTCGGTAATCGTGCTGGGGCGGTAGTGTTGCAGTTCTTCGATCTGCGGAAGGTCGGTGGAGTACACCAGCAGGAGTCCTCCGGTGGCGCCGACCAGGCCGGCGATCAACACCATCAGCCCAAACAGAACGCGGCCAACGATTCTTCTTCCCGCAACTTCCGCGCGAGTTGGCGTTGGCGACAATGTCTCCATAGGGCGGACTGCGCTCAGAGTAGCAGTTGCGCGTGATAGGTGCTAGCGAGGGACGCGCCTTTAAGCAACAAAAACGCGCTCACCGGGGAGCGCGTTCTAGCTTTGCTGTTCTCTAATTGATTAGCTCTTCACATCCCGCTTCTTGAGGACTTCGATCGCCTTCTTCAACTGATCATCCTGCGACGGCTTTGGTTTGGCTGCGTCCGGGGCGGCCTGAGTGTCGGTATCTTCTTCGTTCAGGCTGGCTTCCTCGCTATTGTCGACGACTAGCACATTCGGGGTCACCGCCACATCTTGAATCGCCTTGCCGCCGGGGGAGTAGTATTTGGCCACAGAGAGAATCAGCGCGGAGCCGTCCGGAAGGTCCATCAGCTTCTGGATCGCTCCTTCGCCAAAGGTCTTGTCTCCCACCACATCACCCCGCGCATTCTCAAGGATCGCGGCCGCGATGATTTCCGCCGGACCGGCTGTCCCGCGATTCACCAATACCACCACCGGCAGGTTCGTGATCGCTTTTGCCGGATCCGCGTTAAACGCCTCTCGCGGATGCTTCTGTCCCTGCAAATATGTAATCGTGCCATGGTCGAGGAACAGGTTGGCGGTAGCAATTCCTTCCGCCTCGTCCCCATCTGCCGCTTGCCGCAAATCGAGCACCAGCTTGTGCGCACCCTGTTTCTGCAAAGACTTGATCTTGCCGGCGATCTCGACCGACTTTCCTTGCGGGAACGAATCTATTTTCAAATATCCGATCCCATCCTCGATCATCTTGTCGGCAACAGGGGGAATGGTCACCGCATCGCGTGTCACCACAATCTTCTGCGGATCCGCTTTGCGCGGACGCACCACGGACACCGTTACCGTAGAGCCGGTCTGCCCCGAAAGCAAACTGCGAATCTGCACCAGTGACATTTCGTGCGTGCTCTTACCGTCAATGGCCTCCAAAATATCGCTGCCTTCCACTCCCGCTTTGTCAGCAGGGCCACCGGGAATGACGGAAAGCACTGCTGCATAGCCAAAGCGCTTGGAAACCGCAGCGCCAATGCCCACCTTGCCGGAGTTGCTGGAACTCTTGTATTCCTTGTACTCGGCGGGTGTGAGGTAGCTCGAGTCCGCGTCCAACGACTCCAGCAGCCCGTGCAAAGCGCCCCCGGTCACAGCGGAAATGTTCGGCTCTTCCACATACTCGCGCTGCACTCGAGTCAGAACTTCGCTGTAGACCTGCATCTGACGGTACGCGCCTTCATCCGACGAGGCTCGTACCCCTGAGAGAGTTCCAGCCACCGTAAACAGAAGAATGCCAAATGAGGCAACTAGAATCCCAACTTTTATTTTCATGGACATGAATTTGACGTCTTCCGGAAGAGAAGGTCACTCCCTCAGAAACTGCTTCGATTATAACGCTATAGATGCAAGGCCCAGCCAATAAGTTGGTGGGATGGAAAGAGAACTCGGCGGAAACAAAAGGCAGCGAACCAAGCTCTTCCCGAGTTACAATCTTGCGGGATGGAAGCATTCTTCTACAGCCGAATGGATTCTCCGGCCGGCCCGCTTATGCTCGGGGCGAGCGCTAAAGGATTGATGCTGCTGGAGTTCGATCGCGGCCAGCCACCTCCCCTCCCGACCCTGGCAGCGATATGGGAACTCTCGGACGCCGAACTGGCCCCTTACCGCGATCAACTGGAAGAGTTTTTCGCGGGGGAACGCCGCGAATTCAGCTTCCCGCTCGATCTGCGTGGCACGGACTTCCAAGTTCAATGCTGGCGGGCGCTGCTCCAGATTCCCTATGGCGAAACCCGCACCTATGCCGACATCGCTCGCGCGGTGAAGCGGCCGCAGGCCTTTCGCGCCGTCGGAATGGCCAACAATCGTAATCCCATCGCGATTGTTGTGCCTTGCCATCGCGTGATCGCTTCAGACGGCACGCTCTGCGGCTACGGTGGCGGCCTCGAGGTGAAGCGTAAGCTGTTGGAACTGGAAGGTGCCCTGACCGCAAGCTTGGTCCACTGATCCTCAATCTACTGATCTTGCGTCTACTGATATTCGTCCACTGACGCGGCCAAGCCCCTCCTGCGGTAAACTGGCAACCTATGTCACCGAGACAATTTCTGGTTGCGTCCTTGCTCGCCATGTTTCTGGCTGCAATTCCCGCTTCCGCCCGAAAGACTGAGCCAAAGTTCCTGACGCGTTCGGTTTCTATTGGGGGCACCACCTATCGCTACCAGGTGTTTGTGCCGGCGCACTTCGACCGGCACCAGCAATGGCCGGTCATCCTGTTCCTGCATGGCTCAGGAGAGCGAGGCGAGGATGGCATAGCGCAGACAAAGGTCGGCCTCGGACCTGCTCTGCGCCAGCGTCCCGCCGATTTCCCCTTCGTCGTGGTGATGCCGCAGTGCCGCACCAACAAATACTGGACTGACACTGATATGCAAGCAATGACCTTGGCGGCGCTCGACGCCTCAATCAAAGAATTTCATGGCGATGCTTCCCGCATCTACTTGACCGGGGTCTCCATGGGCGGATACGGCACCTGGGACCTGGCGGTGAAGTACGCCGGAAGATTCGCGGCCCTGGTGCCGGTTTGCGGCGGTTTGCACGCCCCCGCCGACAGTCCGGGCATCCACGTTTCCATGGTGGATGACCCCAGGATCGGCGACCCCTACGCGGAAACAGCGCGCATCATCGGGGAGACCCCGGTGTGGATTTTCCACGGTACCGACGACCCCTCTGTGCCGGTGCAGGAATCACGTAAGATGGCCGCGGCACTGCGGGTGGGCGACCCCTCCGGACAGTACACCGAGTATCCCGGCGTGGGCCACAACAGTTGGGACCGCGCCTACGCCGAGCCGGACCTGCCGCGCTGGCTGTTGCAAAACAAATTGAAGAAGTAGCCTTAGCTCTTCAAGTAGGCTAAAACTTCTTCGGCATGGCCTTCGGGCTTCACCTTCTCGAAGATGTGCACAATTTTCCTGTCCGGCCCGATCACAAAAGTGGTTCGCGCGATTCCCTTTACCTTCTTGCCGTACATGTTCTTTTCCTTGATCACGTCGAAAGCCTCGCATACTTTGCGGTCGCTATCCGCCAGCAAAGGGTAGGGCAAGCTGTATTTTTCCTGAAATCTCTTCTGCGCCTCGGAAGTGTCGCCGGAGATGCCCAACAACACCACCCCAATCTTCTGCATCTTCTTGTATGCGTCGCGGAACCCGCGCGCTTCGAGGGTTCAACCCGGCGTGTCGGCTTTCGGATAGAAAAACAGCACGACGGTCTTTCCTTTTAGGTCTTTTAGGGATACGTTCTTGCCGTTCTCGTCCGGCAAAGTAAAGGCGGGGGCTTTATCATGAACTTCCATGGGGTTTTCTCTCCGTTCGTCGTTATATCGCACGGCAGGCTTTAGTGCCACGGCCCTGGCGCTGGCTTTCGTTCTCGCTCAAGCACTGCCAGCCCAATGGACGCCAAAAACAAAGCCGCGCACAGGCCCGCGTGCGTTGGGATTGATTCAGTTGTCTCCTAACGGCAAAGGACATTTGGTCCCAATCGCCATTTTAGATGGTGGAAGGTTCTTTGACGCCAGCGTTTACAAAGCCACCCCCGTGCCGATGGCGCTGGAACAGGGCACGGTGTACGAAGGCTTCAAAACCGGAGTGTCGCAGGGTGTGTTTACCATCACCGGGGTGCTGCAAGGACAACGGAGTTGGAGCGGCGAAGGTCAATGGCTGCCGGCAAGCGAAAGGGCCGCCAGCACCCTCTCCAAGACCCAAGCTCCGGTGACCGATGACAACGAAGGCCCCCCGGTGCTGCGGCGGGCTGACAAGGCACCGCCCGCGCCTGCGACGCCGCCACCGGCAGTTGCGTCCCCAGCACCAGCGATCCCTGCTCCTGCTCCTCCGCCCCCCTCCGACGCTAGTCCAGAGCCAGCGGAGGACCCCAACCGCCCGGTGCTGCGTCGCGGCGGCAGCAAGAACGATTCGAAGAAACCGGCCGCTGCCCCGACCAAGGAAAAGCGTACGACACCGATCCCAACCGAGGCTGTACCAGCCGCGGTGCAGTGGATTCCTGCGATTTCCGATGCAGCCGGCCCGAATCCGCGCGCCTATACTTTTGACGCCAAGCCAGAAGAGCTGGCCGACTACCGCTCGAAGATGCTTGCGCTCGCGACGGCTGAATTGCGCCGGCATCTCAAGGACGTCACCCTGGCTCAGCCCGATCCGGCGACTGGGAGAAAAAGCACGCGAGCGGTTGCTAAAACCAAACCGGCTCAGCCCGTCTTTACCAACGACCAGTTGCGGATTTTCGACCTCACGTCCAGCAACGAGCCGGTTTTGGTATTCTCCGGACAGGCGGAAATGCCAAGATCCGGCACGAGTGCTCCGCCCACGCTATATTCACTCACGCTGGTGGCCAGGACCAATCTCGCTTTAGATGTGCGCAAGGTTTTCTATGCCCAGACCGATCTCGCACACCTCGACGTCACGCCCCGCCTGGAGCTGATTGACGCTGTGGATGCCGACGGCGATGGCCAGGGCGAACTGCTGTTCCGGCGGATCACCGACGCCGGCAGCGCCTACTCCATCTACCGCGTCACTGGAGACCAGCTCTGGCCGCTGTTTGAAGGGACTCCATAGTTCGGCGACGGCGTCGGGTTCTCGAGTTGGACAAGGACTGCAACCCGTCGACAATCTAGCCTTCAGCCGGAGGATTTTCCGAAGGCGGTCACCGAAACGATTCCCCGGTCCAGTGATTAGGGCCTATACTGTTGACCATGGCAACCATCGATAAACACGCCCCCGGATCTTTCTGCTGGTTTGAACTAACCACCACGGATCAAGCAGCGGCCAAAAAGTTTTACAACGGGATCTTCGGGTGGGAGGCGAACGATTCGCCCATGGGCCCAGACGAGTACTACACCATGTTCAAGCTCGAGGGCCGCGATGCAGCCGCCGCATACACCATGCGCCCGGATCAGCGGTCACAAGGCATTCCCCCGTACTGGGCCATCTATATTGCGGTGACCAG